>CAMWRN010000119.1 GCA_947176675.1 uncultured Clostridia bacterium
ATTGGACTTAGAGGCTGGCTTTGTAGGTGTCTTGGACTGCGGTGTGGTAGCAGGCTTGTTGGTTGTAGTAGGTTTCGTAGATGTCTTGGACTGCGGTGTGGTAGCAGGTTTGTTCGTTGTAGTAGGCTTCGTAGGTGCCTTGGACTGCGGTGTAGTAGTAGGCTTTGTAGGTGTCTTAGAAACAGTATTTTGTTTAGGAGTAATACCCTGCTTGGGCGTATTATTGGTTTTGGGATCTGTGTTTTGCTTAGGAGTAATACCCTGCTTTGGCGTATTGTTGGTTTTGGGAGCTGTATTCTGTTTAGGCGTAATGCCCTGCTTGGACGTATTGCTGGTTTTGGGAGCTGTACTCTGTTTAGGCGTAATGCCCTGCTTGAGCGTATTGTTGGTCTTTGGAGCAGTATTCTGCTTAGATGTCGTGGTGGGCTTGGCGGCTGACGCACTTGCCTTTGCCGCTGGAGAAGAATATGTAAACGTATCCCGCTTAGGCGTTGAAGTTGTTTTCGATGATGAAGAACTCGACCGAGATGTTGTACTTGTTTTTGCAGCCGCGCTTGATTTTTGTGTTGTGCTGGGTCTTGAATACGAATTGCTTCTTGTGTTATATGAACTTGTTGCTCTTACTGCCATAATAATTACTTCCTTTCAAATTATATCACAATTTTTTTAATTTTACAAGTTAAAATTTTAATTATAGGGATTATTGAAACGCTGATGACCGAGGGAAATCATTATTTAAAATCATCAGCGTTATCAATAATTCAGCTCATAAGACGCTTAACCATAATAACGTCTTAAGAAACGGAAAAAGTCCCAATGACAAAGCATTCCGAACATGATATTCACCTCCCCAAAAACAAAATCAGCTTATGTTTCAGTTATAACACAAGCTGATTTAAAAAGCAATAGGTTTCCGGTGAACGGTCGTGTTTTGGCGGTAAACGGTAGGTAATTTTCAAATTTTGGGAAAAACAAGCTCCGCAGAGAAGAATTTTTCATCGCAGGCATAGGTTATCTCTCCGTTATTTTTCTCGGTACACATACGTGCGTTGTAAGTACCATGTCCGTGATTAAGCTTGTCATTCTTTTCCGTAACAAGCGTATTATTTAAAATATTGACCTTGCGGTCAACCGTGTTCGTCACCCTGCAAAAAAAGTTTTCCCCGATAAACCTGAATGAAACGGTAACAAGCTTTTTCTCCGATTTTGCGGCTGCGCAGAACGCATTGTCGAACAGGTTTGAAAAAATAGTGCATATGTCCATATTGCTTAGCGCCGTTTCATTCGGCATTTTTCCCTCTATTTCATACTCTACGGCTGGGTACTTGTTTACGGAATCGTTCAATATTGCGCTTAACATATCGTTTCCCGTTTGGATCTTAGGTCTTAATTCCGACAGGGACGCCCCTATTTTATCAAAATATTCCCGCAAGTCGTCATATTTGCCGTGTTCAAAAAGCGTGTACATACAATTTATATGCTCCGCAGTATCGTGTCGAAATTTAATTGTGTCCTTGTCCTTTTGAAGCAGCATAGTATAGTAATTTTCCTGACTTTTCAAAAGCTTTTCATTTATCTCCGATATGTTTTTGTAATGATTTTTTGACATATAGTTTATCATCATAACCACGCAAAGCATAAGAAAAATAATACTGCCGATACACAATGTAACTGCAAGGATTTTATTATCATTTTCAACAACCTGAAATACAGTTATAAATATAGAAATTGAGATTTCACCAAGCAATATAAGCAGTAAATAAAATATGCTCACTCGTTGACCTGAACTATAATGTTCATATTTTTTGTAAAGAATTGAAGCAGCAGTTATAACTGCAATAATTACTATGCCTATAGAATTTGATATTAAATTTGCCGATTTATTTTCAGCCAGCATATCAATATCATAATTAACGAACAAAAGCATTACCGTAGCTGAAAGCATATCAAGCATACATATCCCAAGATACGTAATAACAGTATATGCGGTTTTCATTTTACCTTTTAAAATCAATATCATTAGAATTACGCAAATAAAAGAACCTACAGGCATAATGTCATTCACAGGCGACAAACTCAACGTAAAAGTCATTATTACTGCCGCCGAAAAATATATCAATATTTGTTTAAAAGATTTAATTTTAAATTGCAAAACTATATACATAATAGGAAATAGCTTAATAAACTCAATAAAGAATTCAAACAAACCATATACCATAGTTTTTAACATTATCGTCACCTCACATTGCCCTTGCATTTTTCTTGATAAAATCAAAAAATACGGCTTTAAAGGCTGTAGCATTACGCCTTGACAAAGCAAGCTCTTTTGAATATGGCTTTACCGTTATGGTACCGTCCTTTGAATAATCGGCTATGTACAAAAGAGAAACTATATTTGACTTGCTTATCTGATAAAAATGCTCCGAGCCTATTTGTTCTTTCCAGTATTTAAGCGGCTTGTCGGTATCGTAAACGCGCTTGTTTTTATCATAAATATACGTACCGTCGCCGTATGCTTCAAGATACACAATATCGGTAAGCTTTAAGTAAAAGGACTTTCCCTTTTCGTATACCAAAATATGCTTTGTATCAAGAATTTCTTTTTCGGCGGCGGAAAAAGCTTCGTTGAATTTTTCAATATCAATAGGCTTGTTCAAAAATCTGAAAGCTTTTACTTTAAAAGCGTCGGGCATAAATTCCGTATGACTTGTAAGGAAAATAATAATTCCGTCATAGTTCATTTCACGCAGCTTGAAAGCTGTTTCCATACCGCTTAATCCGCGCATTTCAATATCAAGGAATAAAATATTAAAATCAAGAGCGGCGGTCAATAACTCGTTCCCCGAATTGTACCGAACTATTTCATATTCGTTTCGCCTGCTCTGAAGCTTTTCGATTATATCGTCAATCACAATATTTTCATCATCGCAGACGGCAATTTTGTAATTCATTTTTTCACCCTCGTTTACGCAAATATATTTTTATTGTAACATACAAATAATTATTTTTCAATACCGTTCACCGCCGTTTTGCTACCGTTTACCGACGAGTAAACAGGTAATATTAGACAATTACGGTCATATTGAGATATGCAGTCGTACAAATTCATATTTTTAAATGTTAATTTTTGTTAAATTCTGGGAAAACGGGTTAAAAAAAGTCCTTACTTGTGAGGAAACAAATAAATCACAAAAACCAAAACAAACAGTATTATTTTTTATGCAAGTGTACAAATTTGATAAAATCACCCCGCCAAAATCGTTTGTTGACCTCCTATACTTATGAAAAGCAGTTCAGCGCTAACTGTAACATTTGTATTAACAAATAGAAAAATGTTTTCAAAAGCCCCTTAAAAATAGCCAAAAAATTTTCTATAGATAGAGGGGCATATTTTGCAAATAATTTTTTTATGTAATTACTCAATTCCCGCTCAAAATCGGTTCATAGCCAAAATGACGGTTTGAGAGTAAAATTTTATATGGTACAAAAAATAAAGCCTGTTTTAGTCCTGTTTTAAGCCTGTTGCATATTTTGAAAAAAGTATATACTGAATCGTGAAAGGAGATGTTCATATAGCAATTTATCATTTTAACGTCAAAATCGTTAGCCGAGGAAAAGGCGCAAGTGCGGTCGCAAAGGCGGCATACATTTCTGGTGAGAAAATCAAAAATGAGTACGACGGAACAATTCACGACTATCGCCGAAAGCGTGAAATTGTACATAAGGAAATCTTGTTGCCCGATAATGCTCCTCAGCATTTTAAAAAGCGTTCTGTTTTATGGAACGCAGTTGAAAAGTCCGAAACGAGGAAAAACAGTCAGACGGCAAGGCATATTGACGCGGCTTTGCCTGTTGAAATATCTCGCTCCGAGCAAATTGATTTGGTACGGAATTTCTGTAATCAATGTTTTATTTCAAAGGGTATGTGCGCCGATTTTGCAATTCACGATAAGGGGGACGGTAATCCTCACGTCCATATTTTGCTGACTACCCGCAAGGTTGATGAGAATGGATTTACTAAAAAAGAGCGTTCTTGGAATGATAAGTCCCTGCTTCTTAAATGGCGGAAATTATGGGCGGATTGGTGTAATCATAAGCTGTATTTTGTTTCTAAAGAGCGTATCGACCATAGAAGCTATGCGGCACAAGGAATTGATAAAATCCCGCAAAAACATCTCGGAGCAGCGGCGTGTGCTATTGAGAAAAAAGGTTATCGTACCGACAAGGGGAGCTTTAACAGAAAAGTAATTCTTGAAAATACTAATGCGGAAATTAAAATGCTAAATCAGGAATTATTAAAATTAAATTCGGAAAAGCGTAATGTAAAAAAAGAAATTATTGAAACAGAATTAGATTGTCCTCTTTCCGAAACTTTTGGCATTGAAGTTGATAAGATTTCAAATGCAGAAAACTTTATTTCAGCACTTAGCAGGTCAGATATTTTACATACGATAAAAACAAAAAATGACGGTAAGCAAGTTATCTTTTTTGCAAACCGTGATAAGGAAAAAGTGAGTGATATTTTCAACGCAAATAATCTAAATAAGTCTGTGAAAAAACATCGCTCGCGTTAAGTCGCTGTGCGTGTTTTGTGCTTGCGTTAGCAAGCAATTAGAGAGGTCAAGGGGAAACTTCCCCTTGCGCACAACAAACTCTCAGGAGTTTGTATAAGTGCGCCCTACGTGACATTTGGGCGGCTTTGTACACGACAGAATAAAGTTACACGTAACGATTTCGGCAGTTTTGCAATGAGAACGAGGCTGCTAATGCCGCCCGAATATTCCGTTATCCGTAAGGTAATCCCGCTCGTATAAGTGTGAAATATAAAAAGAAAGGAATGGTGTTTATGCCAAAGAAAAATGATGTTATCAAAATGAAAGAGAGCCTTGCACGTCTAAATGAACGTGCAAAATCGGCAGAAGAGGAACTAAAACGATTGGAGGATAAACGCAAAAAAATTCAAAATCAAATTGCCGAGGAGGAAAGAAAAAAGCGTACACATAACCTTTGCTGCGTTGGCGGTCTTGTGTACAAATATTTCGGAGATGACATTTCTCCCGAGGAATTTAAGGAAATGCTTGATTTTCTTTTTGCTATTGACGAGGTGCAGGATTTCGTTACAAATGAAAAGGAGAAGCGTTTTCTGCGGGATAATCAGCCTGTTGTAATTCCCGAAAATACAAATTCCGAGGAAAATATTTTTGAAAGCGAAAACATAAAAATCGAAAATGTGTAAATGCAGGAGGTACTTATTGAACAGAAAAAATGTGACTTTAACAAATGGAAATGACGTTATTGAAATACCCGAAAATTGCAAAAATAATTTTATAAAAGCTATGAAAATTGGCTACTATAAGGAATTTTACAAGCAGGGACTTATTACTGCGGAGCAGTTGGAATTGTTAATTGCAATGCAGGATAAGACCGTTACATCGGCAGCGTAATACTTTTTCCCCTGCATATATGACCGAAATTCAGGTGCAAATTTGTACATATTGCCGCTTGCAATTTTGCGTGGTAAAGTGTAAAATAATATATGCAGGGGGATATTTTATCCCCGACTAACGGGGAAAGGAGGACTATGAATAATAAAATTAAAGTTGCGGCGTACTGCCGCGTTTCAACGGATATGGAAGACCAATTGCACTCCCTTTCGGCGCAAATTAAATATTTCACCGAGTACATAAGCAATCACGATGAGTACACTTTAATCGAAGTTTATTATGACGAGGGAATTACGGGTACGTCTACCAAAAAACGCGATGGGTTCAACCGTATGATTTCAGATTGCGAAATTGGGAAAATTGATTTAATTCTTACAAAAGAGGTTTCGCGTTTTGCGAGAAACACCATTGACACTTTGTCATACACCCGTAAATTAAAGTCGCTGGGCGTCAATATTTTATTTATGAACGACGGTATAGACACACGCGATAAAGACTCAGAATTACGCTTGACAATTATGGCAAGTCTGGCACAGGAGGAAAGCCGCAAGATTTCCGAACGTGTAAAATGGGGCGTTCGCAGGCGTATGGAAAACGGCGTTGTATTTGGAAGCGGACGCATTTACGGTTACAAAACTGTTGACGGAAAGCTTGAAATTGTTCCCGAGGAAGCTGAGGTAGTAAAGCGTATTTTTCATATGTATCTTTATGAAAACAAGGGTACGACAAAAATTGCTCAGGAATTGAACGCCGAAAAAATCACAACCTTAAACGGTCGTTTATGGAGCGCTCCGACGCTTTTGCTAATGCTGAAAAATGAAAAATACGCGGGCGACCTGACGCAATGGAAGTATTATACGCCTGATTTTTTGGAGCATAACCAAGTAAAAAACAGGGGTGATAATCCCGATATTCCTTTGATAACGGTCGAGGATCACCACGAGCCGATTGTTCCGAAGGAAGTATTTGAAGCCGTTAATAAGGAGATAAAAAGGCGGCGCGACATCTGCTGCGACGGGCGAAAATATTCGGGAACGTATTGGTACAGCAGCAAGGTGATTTGCGGAAAATGCGGCAAGCCGTTCAACCTTTCGGGCGGCAGAAAAGACCAACACCGAAAACTGCGCTGCTGCAATCGGGCGTTCTACGGAAAAATTCCCGTGACGGACGCGAACGGCGAAGTAAAAGGCTGCGACAACAAAACCACAAACGAGCCCGCGCTTACTGCGGGAGCAAAATACATTCTGCGGCAAATACAAATTTCACGCGTAGAAATTGAGGAACAGCTTCTTGAAGAAATCAAAATTATTCAAAAAAGCGAGCCTAAAGCCAATGTGAAAAAGCTGCAGGAACAAATAGAAATCCTAAAGCAGAAAAAGCGGAACGCAATTGATTTGGTACTTGACGAATTAATTTCCAAAGAGGATCTGGCGGAACAAAATTCGTATTACGACGAACAAATATCGCAGCTTACCGAGAGAATTTCAACCGGACAAAATACGAGTGCGGCGCACAAAAAGCAGCTTGATAAAATCCGCGAATATATACGAGCCGTACGCGAAACGGGCGGGCTGGATATTGACAACACGGAGCTTTACCGCGACCTTGTGAAAAATATCGTTGTTTACGAAAGCAAAGACGAGCGTATTTTGGAATACTATTTGAATTGCGTTCCATTCGGATTTCGCGTGAAATATCATATGCAAAAGCCGAATATGTATCAGGAGTTTGCGATTATTATCGACTCCTGTACGATTATTTGACTGCTATAGGTTTTTGATAATGTATGTTGCCGTACATTAAATCTTTATCTCTCCGCAGTACAGTCAACCACAGCATAGCCTA
>CAMWRN010000120.1 GCA_947176675.1 uncultured Clostridia bacterium
CACGTACTGCGGCGTTAAGAGCCATTACTATAAAGCAAGCGCGACTCATTTTCTTAATTTTAACGTTAAGAAAATGAATGGTATAAAGCATGTTTTTTCAAAGATAGTTGGAACATCAAGAAATTTTGACCTGAAAGGATTTGAAGAACATATTGACGATCAGCCTTTGCAAAAATTATGCGATTTTATAAACGAACAAATTGAAACGAGTGTTTAAAAATGGAAACTATTCCCGCAAAAACAATACTGCAAAAAAATAAGTCCTCGAACTGGTTCGGCAGCGACTATAATATGAACCTCTACAAGGGCTGCTGCCACGGCTGTATATACTGCGACAGCCGCAGCGATTGCTATCGAATCGAGGATTTCGGCAGGGTCAGGGCAAAGGAAAACTGCTTGGAAATTCTTCGAGATGAGCTTCGCCGAAAGGTAAGGACTGGTGTTGTGGGAACAGGTGCAATGTGCGACCCGTACAGTCCCTTTGAGGAGACCGAGCAGCTTACCCGTCACGCTATGGAGCTTTTGGACGCTTTCGAGTTCGGGGCGCACGTCCTGACAAAAAGCAGTCTTATTGCAAGGGACAATGATATTTTTTGCAGTATCGCGGAGCATTCTCCAGTGCTTTGTCAGGTCACTGTTACATCTGCCGATGATAAGCTTTCTGCGCTTGTTGAGCCAAACGTCAGCAGGACTTCCGAGAGGCTTGAAGCGATTGCCAAGCTGTCGGAAGGCGGATTGTCCACAGGGATAGTCATGAATCCGCTGCTGCCGTTTATAGAGGATACCGATGAAAACGTGCTGGCTATCGTCCGCATGGCAAAGGAGTGCGGGGCAAGGTCGGTATACCCGATGTTCGGGCTGACAATGCGCAGCGGACAGAGGGAGTATTTTTACCGAAAGCTGGAGGAAAACTTTCCCGGCAGCGGACTTACGGAACGGTACGCAAGGACATACGGCGAGCGGTATGTCTGCAATTCGCCCCACATAAAAAGGCTGTGGAGGGTCTTCACGGAGGAGTGCAAAAAGCTTGGTTTAGTGTATGAAATGCGAGACATTATCGCGTCCTATAAGCTGGGGTACGGGGACAGTCAGCTATCGTTTTTTTAAATATTCTTTTGGAGGAATTATCATGATTTTATCGGGCAAGGAAATTGAAAGACACATCGGAAAGGAAATAATCATAGAACCATTTTCCCGCGACAGGCTCAATCCCAACAGCTATAACCTCAGCCTTGCGGACGAACTTTTGGTGTACGAAAACGACGTTCTTGACATGAAAACGCCAAATCCCACAAAGCGTATCGTCATACCCGAAAGCGGTCTGACACTTGAACCGAATAAGCTCTATCTCGGCAGAACAAACGAGTACACAGCCACGGAGGGCTTCGTCCCCATGCTGGAGGGACGTTCCTCAACGGGCAGACTGGGGTTGTTCATTCACGTTACGGCAGGCTTCGGGGACGTTGGCTTCAAGGGATACTGGACTCTGGAGATATTCTGCGTTCAGCCTGTAAAAATTTATCCCAATGCCGAGATTTGTCAAATATATTATCACGATATTCACGGCGATTACGAGGCGTATTCAAGCGGCAAATATCAGAACAACACGGGTATTCAGCCGAGCCTGATGTATAAGGACTTTATGTAAGGGGGATTTTATGAGATGTGATTTTGACAGCACAAAAACGCTTTCCGCATGGAATGAAGCGGTTATTATTTCGTTTGCCGTGTCCCTTTCAGGGGTACTTGTTTTTCTGTCCGAAAGTCTGAAAGTTTCGGGGAAGCCGGCGCTGCTTTTTTCAATATACGCCGCGGTTTTCGGGGCAGTTCTGCTTTTGTCGATAATTGCTATGATATTTTTCTCTTTCTTTAACGGCGGAGTAATTCGCGCATGGGGGAAACAGGTCATAATTTCTCACAATTTTATGGGCGGCAGAGCCTTTATTTCACGAATAGAGTACAGGGATATATCATATGTTGAATATCACGTCAAGGCTGTACACAGCAGATGGGGTTTTGACAGGTACGATTTAAACATAGTCATAAATAAAAAATCGGGGAAAAAGATCACGCTTTCAAAAAGTCTTGACATAAGAGAAAGTTTTCCCACTGAGAGCCCCGATGAATATAAAGAATTGCTTAAAAAACAGCCGCTTATAAATATTTGCAAATATATAAACGAAAGGTCGAGACTGTTATGAAAAAATGGTACAACGAAGATTACGAGTTCACAATAGAGGTTATAGGCGTGTCCCATAATGGCGAGACGGAAAGCCACTGCCGCAACGGAGACCAGATAGGCGACGTGTACAAATGCGGTTATGACTGTCCCGTAAATCAGTTCGGACGTGGTTTCTGCTCAAAGAGTATGCTGCTGCTTTTTCCTATGCTGGAGACTGTTAGAGGCGGCGGTGATTTACGTTTGATTGGTGGCTTTTCGCCAAGCGTGGAAGTCCTCGACTCGCCGCTTGTAAAAGAATTTGTCTGTCCCGACGGAGTGGTGACATATCGTCTCACTGCACGGAAAACAGGCGAGGAGAATTTTCACACGGGAGGGTTTTACAGGGAATGATTTTTCTGACAGAAGATGAACGGCGGAGTGCCCACAGCACCTGCTATTTTGAATTTCAATTCTGCGAATGCGACAGACCGTTAAAAAACGGCTGTGTGCGGGACAATATCATTAAATCTTGGAAAGAGGACTCTCTCTGTATAAGCGACGACGATTTCGACGAGTTTTACAAGCTTTACGGCAGCCTTTTTGACTGCGCGTTTTTCCCAAACGGAGAAAGAGGATTTGACTATTGCGGGATAAATTATTACGGCAAAGATGAGACGGAAAAGATACTTGCAAAACTGTCTGCAAAAAATATTGACAGAAAGAAGTATGCCGGTCTGATACCGTGGCTGAAAATTGCTGCGGAACGGGGCAAAGGCTTTTATATTTTAGGATTATAAAAATTGCATTGAAGGGTTGTGATAACAATGACATCGCCCGACGATTTCATTGTTTATGTTTGAAAATATTGCATACTGCAAATATTGATAAAAATTTTTATATACCAAAAGGAGAAATGAAAAATGACTTTGTACGAAGAACTTATCGCCCGCGGACTTATCGCGCAGGTGACTGACGAAAAGGAAATAAGCGACATGATCAACAACGGCAAGGCTACATTTTACATCGGCTTTGACCCTACCGCAGACAGCCTCCATGTGGGACACTTTATGGCGCTCTGCCTGATGAAGCGTCTCCAGATGGCGGGAAACAAGCCTATCGCTCTTTTAGGCGGCGGCACGGGTATGATAGGCGACCCGTCGGGAAAGTCCGACATGAGAAAAATGCTCACTAAGGAGGACATCGACCACAACATCGAATGCTTTAAAAAGCAGATGAGCAGGTTTATAGATTTTTCCGAGGGCAAGGCGATCATGGTAAACAACGCCGACTGGCTTCTCGACCTTAACTATGTGGACGTGCTCCGCGAGGTGGGCGCCTGCTTCTCGGTAAACAAAATGCTGACCTACGAATGCTACAAACAGCGCATGGAGCGGGGTCTGACGTTTTTGGAATTCAACTACATGATAATGCAGAGCTACGATTTTTATATGCTGTACCAAAAATACGGCTGTACAATGCAGTTCGGCGGCGATGACCAGTGGGCGAATATGCTGGGCGGTACGGAGCTTATCCGTAAAAAGCTGGGCAAGGACGCTCACGCAATGACAATTACCCTGCTTCTCAATTCCGAGGGCAAGAAAATGGGCAAGACCGAAAAGGGCGCAGTTTGGCTCGACCCCGAGAAAACGTCTCCTTTTGACTTCTATCAGTACTGGCGCAACGTTGCCGACGCAGACGTTATGAATTGTATCCGTATGCTGACATTCCTGCCTATCGAGGAAATTGAGTCCATGAAGGACTGGGAGGGCAGTCAGCTTAATAAGGCTAAGGAAATTCTTGCCTATGAGCTGACAAAGCTTGTCCACGGCGAGGAGGAAGCCAAAAAGGCGCAGGAGGGAGCAAAGGCTCTCTTCGGCGGCGGTGGCAATACCGAGAATATGCCGAGTACAGAAATTCCCGCTGCGGAAATTTCCGCAGACGGCATAAATATTCTCGACCTGCTTGTAAAGACGGGTCTTGCTCCATCAAAGAGCGAGGCGAGACGGCTTGTGCAGCAGGGAGGAATTTCCGTTGATGATAATAAGATTACCGATCCAAATGCGCTTGTGAAGATCGAGACGGAAGTCATTGTCAAAAAGGGAAAGAAAGTTTTCCATAAAGCGGTAAAAGTATAAATCTCAAAATACCGCTTCATTTTGTACGGACAGCGTGAAATACACATCTATAGCGTAAATATAAAAAATAGATAACATACTGACTGCGTTTTTCAAGCGGAGTCAGTATGTTTTAAGTTGAATACGCTCATTGTTGCAGAAATCAATGTATTGGCTTATGATTAGGCGAGCCTCCTCATAAGTCTTCATCTTCACCCGATAGATACACTACGTTTTAAGGATAGAACGACTCATCACCTGCTCACAAAAAGGATATCTCCCAGCCGTACCGGACGGAAACCACGTTCCCTGCAAAATGTATTCTAAATCTGAACAAAAAAGCGGAGAACGCAAAAATTCTCCGCTTTTGTTATTATTCAATTAAAATTCTGTATCTGCTACATTGCGGGCAGTAAACATTTTCTCCACAAGCGAAGCTATATCTGAATATTCATACGCCCCAAGCTTTAAATACGTATCCGCAAATGTTTGCAAGCTGCCGCAATCGGGATCTTTCTTCCGAACGTAGGCTAAATTCTTTTCCATAAATTCCTTAAGGTTTCCAAGCTGCTTATCAAGATTTTTGTGCTTTTGCTCAGCAATCTCGGAAAAAGTCTTTTCATCGCCGTCCTGTTTTCCGAAAAGTTCATAAAAAGCGCTGTCGCTGAGAACTAAATCGGAACTCTTTTTTCCAAAGGCTTCCGCAAGAAATACCGCACATTTATTATATATTTCCAGACTTGACACTGCTCTTTAGAGGTAAATGCCTGCGCCGCCGTTCTTATATGCGATCGTTCCTTTAGTTACGCTTTCGCTTGAATACTTGTATGTTGTATTTTGTACCGCAAATCCCAAAGCGCCGCCGACCGTATGACCGTTTACCGTAACTGCACCCGACAAACTGCCGCTTAATGTGGTTTTCTCCAATGCTCTGTCCTTGCGTTCCAAGGTTTCCTCAACGGCGTGTTCGATATTATTCATATCAGCACCGCTCTTTCCGAATGTCTGTCCATCTTTATTGATAACGAAATACCCGTCGGATATGCTGCTTGAAACGGTTAAAGTCCCGTAGGCAAGCGTTCTTTCCATATAGGTATAACAAAAAGCGCAGTCCTCGCCCATGCTTTCGTCAGTAACAAATTCTTTCCTTTGATAGATCGTTTCATTTGCCGGCAAATTCAGCACAAACTTGTCTGCATTTGCCGGCTTCGGTGTGTTTGAAAAGTCGATTTTTTCACCCCTGCCCGTTACATTACTGCTGTTCCATACCACAGGCGAATAGTTATTATTTACGCTGTTTATTCCCATATTCACGACCTCCTGCTATTTAATGCACGTATTGATCTTTGCGGAACACTTATAAAAAACGCCTCTTCATATTACAATTTTACATAAAATTTCCGTTTTTGTCAACGCTTTTATTTTAAAAAATTATGCGGCAGATTTGTATATATTCAACAGACATTTAAACGGCATTTATCTCCGTTCTTCAAAAACGCTTTCAGCTTTTCTATGTACTTTTTGCCTGTATCACTTAAAATAATATTTTTCCGCAGGATATATCCTATCTCCATAAGGTAAGACTTGTCCGCACCTGCCCAGCCATAATATTTCAGTCATATGATTCGCCTCTAATCATTATTATATAAAATGGAGCTGTACAAATGCTATAAAAATTTCCCTAAAAAAGAAAGATTTTATCCGAACTTTATAAAATACGGAAAAACTATTGACAAGTATAGATTGATTTGATATACTAAATGCACATTAAACACATAGGAATTATATCAGCAAGGACATGAACGAGTTCAGACGGTATCGGCTTGAATATGCGGTGAAATCTGCGAAAAGCAACGGCTGCATACCTGTTTACCGGGACAACGGCAGGAACAGTCAAAAAGGCTTCGGATCGTCTGACAGATCGGTCAAAAAAGTCACTGAATCCTAACTCATTGAAGTTATGATACGGAAGATATTCCCGAAAGGACTGCGGAAATATGAAAATTGACCGTCTGATAGGCATACTCTCCATTCTTTTGCAGAAGGACAAGGTCACAGCCGCAGAGCTTGCGGAAAAATTCGAGGTGTCCCGCCGAACCATTGTCCGCGACCTTGAGGACTTGTGCAAGGCAGGAATACCTATTGCCGCCTCTCAGGGGCGTGGCGGAGGTATCTCGGTAATGGACGGATTCAAGATCGACCGCACCCTTCTGTCATCGGAGGAAATGAAAGCGATCCTGACAGGTCTGCAAAGCCTTGACAGCGTCAGCGAAAGCAACCGTTACCGCCGCATTATGGACAAGCTTGACGCGGAAAATGCCGTAAAAACCGTAGGTGCCGGAAACAGCATTATCGTCGATCTGTCAACATGGGACAAAAGCGCGGTGTCCTCAAAGCTGGAGATGATAAAGTCCGCTATAGAAAACTGCGAAAAGATCGGGTTCATATACTATTCCCCCGACCGCACCGAGCGGCGGGAAATTGAGCCTTACCGACTGGTTTTCCAGTGGTCGAACTGGTACGTCTGGGGATTCTGCACAAAGCGGAACGACTACAGAATGTTCAAGCTGACGCGTATGACTGAGCTGACTGTGAAAGAGAACTTTGTCCCGCGGAATATCCCCGACTACAGCTGCGACAAGCTAAGGCACACAAAGGGCGAAATAGCGGTAAAGGTCAGGTTTGACAGCTCCGTCAAGTGGCGGCTCGTGGACGAATTCGGTGCGGAAAATCTCGCAGAAGAAAAGGACGGAAGCATTTTTCTTGACTTTACTTGGTCGGACGTACCCTCGTTTTTCTCCTATATCGCAGGCTTTCGCGAAGCGGCGGAGATAATCGCCCCCGAAGAATACCGACGAGAATTCGCTGAGCTTCTGGAGAAAATGCTGAATAAATATGGGAAATAAACCTGCAAATTTTGTGCAGATATTTTTATCTTAAGTATTACTTTAAATTATAAAATTTCGGAAATAGCTTACATACTCCGGCATAAAC
>CAMWRN010000121.1 GCA_947176675.1 uncultured Clostridia bacterium
ATGCTCAGTGGACTTGTCCTTTGCACAGTTGAGACATATCCCCATTTTTGACATCAGCTTTGTCGTTTTGGGAAGCGGTTGAGGTTTCAAGTTATGAGCTCTCATACTGCCGATGATCTTATTTTCCTGCCCCTGATAGTTGGCAAGCTGCTTGCGAAGCTCGTTTTTCAGCTTTGTATCGCTTACCTTGGGAAATATTTGCTTGATAGAACTCGTTCCCATTTCGGCATTCTGGTACAAAGCGTCGAAAAGCTTATTTTGATTTGACATAAAGCGTTCTCCTTTCTTATGTCCTATAGTTATTATGCTTTGAGACGCTTTTAAATATTTACGGCATTTGTATTGAAAATTAAAGGAATATGTTGTATAATGTTTAGTACAAATTTATCTTAAAGTTACAGGAGAATAAAATGGCTGAAAAAATTATTTCAAGAGAAAAAGAAAATTTTGTAAAAAGATGTGCTAAAGGCATCGGCTACTGGCTGATTGGAAGCTTTATGTGCTTTTGTATATGCTCCGCATTGGTAATGCTTATGAAAGGCGTACTGCTGCTTAAAGTTTTTGTTGCGCTCTGCACATCTGCAATAATGCTGGGTCTCTTTTTCAACTGGACGTATTACTCCGCAAAGCGTGACAGAAACGCAATAAAATTCCACAATATGGAATATGACAGATTCATGCCTATGAAAATGGCTGTCGCCGCGCCTATAGTATCGTACATTATGCTTATAATGCTCTATATGTGCAAGCTGGGAACGATCCATGAATCTTTTTTCGGGATATACCTGCTGTGCGATATGTGGATACTTCCGTACGTTACCCTTTTCACTGGAGAGCGCGTTATAAACGCAGTTTCATGGGGCGGTATGATTGGAATAACGCTCGTAACGCTTTTGCAACCTGCTGTCATTTATCTTACCTATGTGCTGACCTATAACGATGTGGACGTTGTAAATCTGGTCTTCTACAAAAACGGAAGCAAAAAACATTAATTCACTGTAAAACTGTCATACAAGCTGTTAATTTTTCATAGGATACAGTAAATAAACAAGCTGTTTGGAGGTATTCTATGAAAAAAATAAGACTGAACGCCGTATTTGTTGCGCTTACTTTCTGTGCCTGCATTGGAGTGATTTGTTGGTCAGCTGTAAAAATTGATACGGCTATTACCGTTTCAAACTCTGCGCCAGAGGATAATTTTATGATCGTCCTTGACGCGGGACACGGCGGTATGGACGGCGGCTGCTCCACTGCCGACGGAAAAACCGAAAAAGGTATAAATCTGAATATCCTGCTTTCGGTTCGGGACTTGGGAAGATTTTTCGGATATAATGTGGAAGCAACACGCGAACTGGATATTTCGATACACGATAAAGGTGTTACGGGTATACGCAATCAAAAGGTTTCGGATATGGAAAACCGTCTCGCACTGTTTAACAAGTACGGAAACTCCGTTTGTATTTCAATCCACCAGAACACTTTCAGCGACCCTCAGTACAGCGGCGCGCAGATGTTCTACAGCGACAAAAATCCCTCCAGCGAGCGCCTTGCTTCCATTATGCAGCAGAAGTTCGTAGGAAATCTTCAACCTGAAAACCAGCGTGAGACAAAGCTTTGCGGCAGTGAGCTGTACCTTTGCTACTACTGCGAAAATCCTGCAGTAATGGTGGAATGTGGCTTTCTTTCAAATCCCGGCGAAGCTGCCAAGCTTACCGACGAAGGCTATCAACAGCAAGTTGCATTCACAATTTTTTCGGGTATAAATGAGTTTGTCCAAACAAGCGCATAAATATTTTAGTGAGCAGTTACACGTAATATATTGACAAAATATGAATATTATGGTATAATTCAAAAGGAAATTCAAAAACTGCGGAGGTATACATAATGGCTTACGAATTTACAAAAGAGCTTGAAACCGGCAACAGCATTATTGACGGAGAACATAAAGAACTGCTCAAAGCGGTAAATGATCTGCTTGACGCTTGCGGCAAAGGTCAGGGACGTACTATGATGGAGTCGGTCACTAAATTTCTTTTAAATTATGTTGACAAGCATTTCAGCCACGAAGAACAGCTTCAGAAAAACAGCGACTATCCCGGATATCCGGCGCACAAAAAGTTCCATGATGATTACAAGTGCAAGCTGAAAGATATCGTCTCTAAATTACCCGATTCAGGAGTTTCCGTTGCTGAAATAGGAATCATCAACAGTCACATAGGAACGCTTATTACGCATATCCGCATTGAGGATAAAAAGCTCGGCGCTTATTTGAAGAATAAATAATCTAAGGGACTTCGGGTCTGCCGAAGTCCCTTTAGTTGACACTGAAAGAATTTTTTGCTATACTTTAACCATACCACAAATCAGTTTTGGAGGTCCAAATGGCGGGAAAATTAAAAACTGTCTACATTTGCAGTCAGTGTGGCTTTGAAAGCTCAAAATGGAACGGGAAATGCCCGTCCTGCGGGGAATGGAATACATTTGAAGAGGAAGTGGTGGAGACAACTAAAAAATCGGCAGGAAAAACGCTTTCTTCAGTTAAAACGGTAGACCTTTCTTCAAAAATAGTTTCCCTTTCGGGTATCGACACTGAGGAAGACGTACGATATTCCACAGGCGTTGGAGAACTTAACAGAGTGCTCGGCGGCGGACTTGTCAAGGGATCACTGGTACTTTTAGGCGGAGAGCCAGGCATAGGAAAATCCACAATGCTTTTGCAAATATGCAAATATCTTGGGGAAAACTATACCATACTCTATATTTCAGGCGAGGAAAGCATACGACAGATCAAGCTCCGTGCACAGCGTCTCGGCGTAGATACTGAAAATCTTTCCCTGCTTTCGACAAACGATGCCCATGCCGCTGCCGATACAATTTCCGTATACAAACCCGATATTGCCATTGTTGACTCTATTCAGACAATGTCTATCAGCGAAATAAACTCCAGTGCTGGCAGCATTACTCAGGTACGCGAGTGTACAAATCTTTTTATGCGTACCGCAAAATCAGAGGAAATTCCGATCTTTGTCGTAAGTCATGTTAACAAAGACGGTGCGATCGCAGGTCCTAAAGTTATGGAGCATATTGTGGATACTGTTCTGTATTTTGAAGGAGAGCGGCATTTAAGCTACCGTATCCTTCGGGCAGTGAAGAACCGTTTCGGTTCTACAAACGAAATAGGCGTTTTTGAAATGTGTGATACGGGACTTGAGGAGGTAGAAAACCCGTCTCTTATGCTCCTTTCCGGACGCCCTACAGGAGTTTCCGGAACCTGCGTTGCTTGTATAATAGAAGGCAGCCGCCCTATCCTTGCGGAAGTTCAGGCACTTGTTACCAAAAGCAGCTTTTCTGCTCCAAAAAGGACTGCCACAGGATTTGACTACAACCGTTTGGCAATAATAATCGCAGTGCTTGAAAAACGTCTCGGAATGTTCTGCGGCACTTTAGACGTATATCTTAATATTGTAGGCGGTTTCCGTCTCGACGAGCCTGCGGGAGATCTGCCTGTCGCCCTTGCCATTTACAGTGGATACTATGATGTTCCGATAAACGATAAACTGATTGCTTTCGGAGAAATAGGTCTGGGCGGAGAAGTAAGAAACACTTCCAATATTTCTCAGCGGATAATGGAAGCGGAACGTCTCGGATTTACCGACTGCATTATACCAAAACAATCAATGCGCAGCATAGACCCAAACAAGTATAATATGCATATTTACGGCGTATCTTCCCTGCGGCAAGCATTTGCCGTATTGCAAAAAAATAAAGACAGCGTCCCTGCGTCCGCCGAATGATCTTACGCATAGTTAAACCGGAATTCCGGTCAAAAGGAGAAAAAATATGAGTACTTTTAACGTTGAACTAAAAAAAGTCGTTGACGACAGTTATGAGATCGAAATAGGCTTCGGCTTAGAGGAAAAGCTTATATCGGATATAAAAGATGGTTTGGTCGGCAATATTTCAAAATTTGCCGTCATTACCGACAGCATTGTAAAAGACCTGTACGCGGTCGATATTCTGAACAAGCTAAAAAAATCGGGATATTATGCGGAGCTGTTTGTATTTGAAGCTGGAGAAACAAGCAAAACAAGAAAAACTAAAGAGCTTTTGGAAGACGCTATGTTGTCGAAAGGATACCGCAGAGACTGCTGTATAGTAGCTGTCGGCGGCGGTGTTGTAACGGATCTTGCCGGATTTGTTGCAGGTACTTACGGAAGAGGCGTTCCGTTTATCAATTATGCAACAACTGTACTTGCCGCAGCAGACGCTGCTGTAGGCGGAAAAACCGCAGTTGATACTCCGCTGGCTACCAACCTGATAGGAATGTTCAATCAGCCTGAAAAAGTGTATCTGGATATTGCAGCGTGGAAAACCTTGCCTGCAAGGCAAATATCAAGCGGTCTGGCTGAAACTATCAAGCACTCTTGTATCGCAAGCAAAAGCCTGTTTGATTATTTGGATGAACACATGAACGAGATACTCGGTATTGATAAAAAAGCCTGTGAATATATTGCAAATGAAAATTGCAGGATCAAGTATGAAGTTGTAATGAAAGATGAAAAAGAAAGCGGACTTCGTGAAGTTCTTAATCTGGGACACACTGTGGGACGTGCAATAGAAACTGTAAGCAATTACAGACTGCTTCATGGTGAAGCGGTATCAATCGGACTTACAGCTGAAGTCAAACTGGCGTATAAACTTGGATATGTGACAGAAGAACAGCGTAACAGCGTAGTCTCGCTTCTTAAAAAAGCTTGTCTGCCGACTGATATCCCTGATTATATTGACAGAGAGGAATTAGTCAAAAAGCTTTATACGGATAAAAAAGTTAGGAACGGTCAGTTGCGGTTCGTGATACAGAACGGTATCGGAGATGTGGTGGAGTTTAAAGACGGAGTTTTCGCTGTTGAAATAGAAGAAAAAACTGCGCGGGAAATTATTTATGATATGTAATAGAAGACGTTTTGGGTTTATATTGTCTTATAATTAAATGAAATGGAGAATTACTATGAACATCAACAGAACATCAAACCGCACACCAATCAGGACTATGCGCTCCAAGTCGTCATGCGCGAAAATGGCTGATTCCATTTCCGCAAGAGATGGCAAACAGAATAGTTTTGGAGAAGTATTAAAGCAGTCAACCTCGGTTCGCGACACTTTCAACAGTGTTTCATCAGCGGAGCACACCTCAACAAAGGAAATAGTTTCAAGTGTGCCGTTCACTCAGTAAAAGCTTGACAAAATCTCGGAAGCAATAAAAAATACCGATTATTCGGAAATGTCGAAAGCTGGATCTATGCCGATATTGAAAGGAAATATGAGGACACTTTTGATGATTTCCATATGACAATGGCATTATGGCCCAGTGAAGATCATAATATGATACACATTAAATTTCTTGAAGATATTAGTAATTATATAGGAAGTATGCGCATACCTCGTGACCTTATCCATGAAGCAAGAGGCTATCCGGATATGAGTTTCGACGAGATCGAAGAAACGATAAAAGAAAAATATACCGTAAAAACATGATTTATTGATCAGCTTAATCTTTTTGGAGAACTGTTTTCTTCAGGGGTTTTAACAAATAAGTTTGGTTGGGATAAAGCAACCGATATGTCTTTTGAATTATCTACAAGCCTTGAATGCAGAAGTAATGGAAGAAACTGGAGTTTCATCACCGTTTAGTCTTTTGCTTAACAATCCTTACTATGCAGAATATAAAGAAAAGATGTTATTTTCTTTTGTTCACTGATGAAAGTGTGGCACCAATTTTGTAATTTCTTTGACGTTGACGATAATAAAATGACCCGAGAAAACAGCCTTCTCGGGTCATTTTATTATATTCTTGATCTATTTTTTATGGCATATTTTTTCTTGCGTTGCTTCTGAGTCTTGATGACTTTCATACGCGAGAATTCCTCACGTTCCTTTTCTTCGAGATTGTCGGTAATATATCTGACAATGCTTTCATACCGCGGGATAACGATATTCTGTAAAGCGTTTGCCCTTGTCTGAGTTTTGCGTATTGAGTTGGTCAGCCTGTAGATACTGTTCTCTACTTCGGCAAGACCAGCGGTCATATACTTTACCTTTTCAAAGCAGATATACGCCTGATCCACATTTGAGTCGGTATTCTGTAAACCATAGTTTAGGACAGATTTTTTCTGATCTATGGTAAGAGTCGGAAGCTCACAGCCCATTACGCTTCGGTAGGACATCTGAAGCGTGTTGTCAACAGGAACTGCATTAGCAACATTTTCGATAACTCCTCTTGCGATGTTCGCCATCTGAAGCGCAGAATAAGCTTTGACATATGTTTCATCAATCGTTCCACATATTGACTTTGCGGTATCAACCAAGGTCATAAGCTCGCGTATCAGAATGTTGCGCTTTTTGTCAAGAAGCTCATATCCAAGCTTTGCAAGCGAAAGCGATTTTTGAGTATTCAGAAGATTGCCTTTTGTTGGAAACACCTGTTCAGCCATAAATATGACCTCCTTCCGTCATATTATTCAAACAGTTCGGCAGCGTTCGGATTGTACTTTTCATCAAGCAGCTTTTCATTTACTCTGTCAAGCGCAGATTTCGGAAGCAACGAAAGCAAATTCCATCCCAAATCGAGAGTTTCATCAATAGAGCGGTTTTCGTCAAAACGCTGGCTTACAAAATACTTTTCAAACTTTTTGCCGAATTCAATATACGACTTGTCAAGCTCGGAAAGCTCATCTTCACCGATAACCGAAGCCAGTGCCCTTGCATCCATAACCTTTGCATAGCAGGCAAAAAGCTGGTTGGAAACGTCCGAGTGGTCAAAACGGGTGTAACCCTCCCCTATGCCGTCCTTCATAAGACGAGAAAGTGATGGCAGGACTGAGATAGGTGGGTAAACTCCCGACTGGTCAAGTCCTCTGTCAAGAACTATCTGCCCCTCTGTGATGTAACCAGTAAGGTCGGGAACAGGGTGGGTAATGTCATCGTTAGGCATAGTCAAAATAGGTATTTGTGTTACCGAACCCTCTGAGCCTTTTACAACTCCCGCGCGCTCATACAGCGAAGCAAGGTCAGAATACAGATATCCGGGAAATCCCTTACGTCCCGGAATTTCTCCCTTTGATGAGGAAAACTCTCGAACAGCCTCGGCATATGAGGTCATATCGGTAAGAATCACCAGAATATGCATATTTTTTTCAAACGCCAGATATTCCGCCGCAGTAAGCGCACACCTCGGCGTAAGAATACGCTCGATGATCGGG
>CAMWRN010000122.1 GCA_947176675.1 uncultured Clostridia bacterium
CTTAAACGGCAAAAGAGTACGAAAAAAACACCCGTACCATACAAATACGTATAGTGCAGACTGCATTTCTCATCATTGTACGATTTCCGGTGATCCGCAGACTTCGTACAACACCCGTTATAAATTACGGAAAGAACACAGGCAAGTATTCCGACTTATTGCTTGCTGAAAGTAAGATTTTCAGCATACGCACAGCCTTCCCAAATTTCTTCAGTGACTATTTTTGTGAGCATTACAGCAAAACACGGCAACGGCCTTGTTCGGGATTCTAACCCGATTCCTTTTATGCAAATGCGCAACGTATATTTTTTGCACGGAGCGCATTTTATACACCTGTATTCCGATAATATTCAATTTTTATTATTATATCACAATGATACACAATTGTCAAGGATTTACAAAATCACTGATTCAATAATTAGTCAAGGCACTGTACGAAAGCCGTGAAAAACAGCTTGAAATTGTTAACGCCAAGTATGACTAGATAGAGAACTACGTTTCGCAGATAGTTACCGCATCGAGACTGAAAAGCTGACCCTTGTCGGGACGGATTTTTCTGTATCTGATTACTCCAACTGTCTTTTAAACGGCGGTTTCAACAGCAGCGTGGAGGGAGTACAGAATACGGTGGTATTTACAAAGGTATAACAAAAAGGCAGACTCTTGTCAATTACGTGAGGCTGCCTTTTTAATACGCTGTATTTGTCTTTTAACGATATTTTTGAAAAACTTCTGTATAGATACTCGCCTAATGATCCTGTGCCGTTTTTATGTTATTCGTGAAGTACAAGATCGTCTCCGAAATCTTCTGGTATAAATTCCTGAATGCCATCGTCCTCGATAATTCCTGCGGCTTCCGCGTTCTCTGCGCCTTCTTCGGCAAGAGCGGCTGCGTCCTCTTCGGAAAGTTCTTCCGACTCAGGTTCGGGCTCGACATAATCAATGCTGTGCTCGTAAACAGAAGTATAGAATCTGTCCACATGACCGAAAATAGCTTCGGTGTACTGATCGCGGAATTCAATCATTTCTTCAAGAATAGGACCGAACTGTTCGGGAGAACGCGGGATACCGGCTGTCGGATCGTAGTTGGCTTTGTTGTTGGTATGTTTCCAGGCGCGGTTGAGCATTGCCAGAATGTACTTATCTTTTTTCGCTTCAAGATTTTTCTTGAACTCGGAAGGGATCGGTTTTTTAAACGGATAATATTTTTCTAGAACTATCAATTCTTCCAGGGAGCTTTGGATAGAATCGAAATAGCCGAAAAAAGCTTTCGGGCTTTTGGTTGTTGAAATATTCGTCGTTGCATTGTTGATGCTTTTCATTCTTTTGGAAATATAAACCTTTGTCATCTCGTCAAGGAACTCATTGGATACCATGAGCTTCTTTTCGCTTGTGCCGAAAATAATATTTTGCAGTTCAACCTGCTTTTGTTTATTGGCATTGCCCGAAAAAAGAGCCATTTAGAACATATCCTTTCATATTGATTTATGTAACGTTCGTCCGTATACAGCTTTTACCGCGGGTAGAATCGTTATTGTCAGCGGGATAAAGAACACAAGCTCTGCCGCTGTTTTGCCGTACCGTATATAAAGCTGCTGCGATGTGCTGGACATAAATCCATAGTACATCAGTATTGGCGTATTGAGCAACAGACAAATTATGAATGAATCCGCAAGCCTCGCGATAATTGAAAAAATAACCAGCTTAAAACCATCTTTTTTGTACAGCAGCACACCGTAGCAAAATCCCGTCAGTATTGCCGTCAAGGACAGTAATGGCAACGGCGCCTGACCGCTGAGGATACAGCCTACAAGGTCTCCCGCCATAGCGGAAAGCATAGCGGGTACAGGACCGAACAGCATTCCCACCGCCGCAAGAGCAATAAACGCAAAATTGACCTTAATAAATTCGGTGGGTCTGAACGAGAACATATCCAGCATAATAAATGCCGCAGTCAATATTCCCGCAACAGTAAGACAGCGGACATTTTTCAGTTCCGCAGCGGAATTTTTAAAATCGGAAAAAAAGCTTTTCATATTGAAACCTCCTTAAAATTATGCTAACTGCATAATCGGGAGTGAATCATTGTTACCGTAAAACGGCAATGAAAAGCTCCTGTTATGCATTCAGCGGGATGCGGCAAACGCACCGCAAGTATCTTTTGAGAAGATACTTTTCGTCAAGGCGGCAACTCCCCGTCCGCCAAGCACTGTACGCGCGTGTGCCTACTCTGTATGCTTGCCTGTTTGTAATGCTTTGCCGATCAGAAAGAAAGCTCGTCGGCAATTCTGTAAAGATTTTCGTCGAAAGGCTTCTTCATTGCAAGAGCCTCATTGATGTCAAAGTCCACGATCTTGCTGTTTTGCATAGCAACAACGCGGTTGCCGATGCCCTTGTCAAGCAGATTAACGGCATAGTAACCCATTTCGCTTGCAACGACTCTGTCGCGAAGCGTAGGACTTCCGCCTCTCTGAACGTGACCGAGGATAGTGGTTCTTGAGTCAATACCCGTTTTATCGTGGATTTCCTTGGAAATTTCTTCAATATTTCCGACACCTTCGGAAACAACCACGATAAAATGCTGTCTTTTATTTTCCTTGGACTTCTTTATCTTGTTGACAATGTCGTCCATAGAGAACTTAACTTCTGGGGTAATGATAGCCATAGCGCCTACGGCAGTACCCACATTGAGGGCGATCCAGCCCGCATTTCTGCCCATTACCTCAACAACTGAGCAGCGGTCGTGGGACATAGCTGTATCACGGATCTTGTCTACCATTTCCATGGCAGTGTTCATGGCGGTGTCGTAGCCGATTGTGTACTCTGTGCAGGAAATATCATTGTCGATAGTTCCGGGCAGACCTATGCAGGGAACGCCGGCCTTTGAAAGGTCGGCAGCGCCTCTGAACGAACCGTCACCGCCGATAACAACAATGCCAACCAGATTAAGCTCGTCGCACTTCTGCTTAGCTTTAAGTACGTAGTCCCACTCCTTGAATTCAAGGCATCTTGCAGTATAGAGTACAGTACCGCCGCGCTGAATAATGTTGGAAACGTCTCTTGCACCGAGGTTCACAGTCTCGCCATTGAGCAGACCGTTATAACCTCTTTTGATACCCACAACCTCATAGCCTTTTCCCAAAGCGGCGCGGGTTACCGCTCTGACAGCCGCGTTCATACCGGGAGCGTCTCCTCCGCTTGTTAAAACGCCAATTCTCTTCATACTTTTTTCCTCCAAAATTTATTACATAAAATTCAATAACTCACCATACATTTCTAATTATACTATTTACGGAATGTTTTGTCAAGCATTGATTTTAACAAATAATGTTCTATTTTAAGGCAATATTTTCCTTTCCGGCAATTTGCGTGATAATATCCGTGAAATTATCGGATATTTTCACTCCTGTTACAGCTTTCGGCGCAAGCTTTTTCTTTAAGTCGGAGAGGTAGAATATCACCTTTGTATCTCCGGGATTGTCCCTGCATATTGACATTATCTCCTGCATGACGCTGCTGTCCGAACGGCACCTTATATAGAGATTTGCTTTTTCCAATGTGCGGGCGCACTGTGCCGCGTCGGCGATCTGTTCGATTATCAGCTTAGGTTCTCCGTCTTTGTAGGAAAGCTTTGAGGTCAGATGCACCGCTCTGCCTCTTGTAATAATATCTCTGTTTGCAGCCAGTATATCCGCAAAAATAATTCCCTCTGCTTCGCCCGTCATGTCCTCCAGCGTTACAAAAGCCATTTTCGCTCCGTTTTTCTGAGTGTAAAGCTTTACGCCCTGCAATGTGCAGAAAGAGGATATCTCGCTGCCGTCCTTGGGCGGGTCAAGCTCGTCATAAAGACGTTCGATGTCGGTCGTGCCGCAAAGTTTTGCATAGGGGCGGTAATCCTCCAAAGGGTGCCCCGAAAGATACGCGCCCGTAATTTCTTTCTCCATTTCAAGCTTGACGGCAAGAGGATATTCGGGCAGACGCTCAAAGGAAAAGGAATCCCCGCTGTTCTCCTCGGTATCGAAAAAATTTATCTGCCCCTCCATATTGGACAGAGAGTACTTTTGAACCGAACCGAAAATCTTGTCGTAATTTTCCAGCATTTCCCTGCGCGTATAACCGAAGCAGTCCAGTGCGCCGCACTTGATAAGACTTTCAATAGCGCGCTGATTTACGTCCCTGCCGCTTATCCGCTTGCAGAAGTCGTTCAGGGACTTGAACGCGCCGTTTTGTTCACGCTCGTCCAGAAGATCGTGAATGGAGTTGTACCCTAAATTTTTCACCGCCAGCAGCGCGAAACGTATTCCCTTTGCGGCAGGGGAGAAGCCGAAGCCGCTTTCGTTCACGTCGGGACTTAAAATTTTTACGCCGTTTTTTGAACACTCCGAAGCGTACTCAAGAATTTTTCCCGTACTGTCAAGGAACGCCGACATCAGCGCCGCCATATAGTCCTTGAAATAATAATGCTTCAGATAGGCGGTCTGATATGAAACATGGGCATATGCTGCTGCGTGGGACTTGTTGAACGCATAGGAAGCAAAGCTTTCCATTTCGTCGAAAATCTCGTTTGCGATTTCAGAAGATACTCCGTTCTTAGCCGCTCCCGCGACGAAAATTTCACGCTCTTTCAGCATTTCCTCGGTCTTTTTCTTAGCCATTGCGCGGCGGACAAGGTCCGCTCTGCCGTAAGAATATCCCGCCATTTTTCGGCATATCTCCATGACCTGCTCCTGATATACGATACAGCCGTAGGTAACGTTGAGAATGTCCTTTAAAATAGTGTGCTTATAGGTTACTTTCTGCGGATTGTGACGGCACTCAATGTACCGCGGTATGCTGTCCATGGGTCCTGGGCGGTACAGCGACAGGACGGCGATAATGTCCTCAATGGATTCGGGCTTAAGGCGCATCAAGACCTGCCGTATGCCCGCGCTTTCAAACTGGAAAACTCCCGTGGTCTGCCCCTGCGACAGCATTTCATACACTTCGGGATCGTCTATTGGAATTTTATTTATGTCGAAATCTGGATTTTTCCTGCGTATAAAATTGGAAGCGTCCTTAATTACAGTCAGGTTGCGCAGACCGAGAAAATCCATTTTAAGCAGTCCAAGACGCTCCAAAGCTGTCATTGTGTACTGAGTTACGGTAACGTCTCCGTTTTTCTGAATCGGGACGTAATTGCTGACAGGCGCGTCACATATAACAACTCCCGCCGCGTGCGTGGACGCGTGACGGGGCATACCCTCGATCTTCCGCGCCGTGTCAATAAGTCTGCGGACAGTTTCGTCGCTTTTGTACAGAGTCATTAGGTCTTCGCTGTCCTTCAGCGCGCCGTCAAGAGTAACGTGCAGACCGTACGGTATCAGCTTCGATACCTTGTCCGCCGCCTGATAGGGAATACCCATAACACGCGCAACGTCCCTGACTGCACCCTTTGCCGCCATTGTACCGAATGTGATTATCTGAGCAACTCTGTCCTCGCCGTACTTTTTTACAACATAGTCGATTACACGCTGTCTGCCCTCGTAACAGAAGTCGATATCGAAGTCGGGCATGGACACTCTTTCGGGATTGAGAAAACGCTCGAACAGCAGTCCGTATTTCATGGGATCTACAGAGGTTATTCCGATACAGTACGCGGCAATGCTTCCCGCGCCCGAACCTCTTCCCGGACCTACGGGAATATCCTGCTCTCGAGCGTAGCGGATAAAGTCCCAGACGATGAGAAAGTAGTCCACATACCCCATTTGGGTAATAACGCCAAGCTCGTAGTCCATTCTTTGGACATATTCCTCGGGAGGATTTTCGCCGTACCGTTTGGTCAGACCTTTGCGGCAAAGCGCGGTAAAGTACGCAGTGTTGTCTGAAACGCCTTCTGCGGTAAATTTCGGAAGAAGCAGTTTTCCGAATTCAAAGGTGACATTGCACCGTTCCGCGATTTTTACGGTGTTGTCAACCGCGTGGGGGACGTTTGCGAAAAGCTGCCGCATTTCCTCCTCAGACTTCATGTAGAACTCGTTTGTGGGGAACGACAGGGGATTTGGTTCGCTCAAGGGCGTATTGGTCTGTATCGCTATCAGAGTGCGCTGAATTTCCGCGTCCTCTTTTAAGATGTAGTGTGCGTCGTTTGTTGCTGCAAGGGAAATGCCCGTTTCGGCGGAAAGCCTGTAGAGAAACGGCAGGATACGTATTTCCTCGGAAATATCATGGTTCTGTATTTCTATATAGTAGTTGTCCTTGCCGAAAATTTCCAGATATCGGAGAGCAACAGCTTTAGCATTGTCGTACTCGCCGTTTGCAAGCTTGCGGGGAATTTCTCCCGCAAGACAGCCAGACAGCGCGATAAGTCCTTCGTGATATTTTTCAAGAAGCTCAATGTCAACCCTCGGCTTGCTGTAAAAGCCCTCGGTGTAACCATAGGAAACAAGCTTGATAAGATTTCGGTAACCTGCGTTGTCCTTACACAGAAGCACAAGATGATACGGTTTGTTGTCCTGACCGTGAATTTTGTCAAACCTTGTCCGCGGAGCAACGTATACCTCGCAGCCGATTATAGGCTTTATGCCCTGCGAGACCGCTTCATTGTAAAAATCCACGGCTGCGTACATACAGCCGTGGTCAGTAACAGCAACAGCAGTTTGTCCGAGCTCCTTTGCCCGCGAGACAAGCTGTCCCAAACGGCAGGCTCCGTCAAGCAGACTGTATTCGCTGTGCAGATGAAGATGAACGAAGCCCATGGCGATCTCCTTTACTTGGCGTGTTCTTTGTTGTTAACTAAATTTGTTTAGTTTTTATGCAAATACACGCCCGTTTTTACTTCAATTACATCATTTATTATGGCTTGCTGATTTTTTGTTGCCAAAATATTGCCGCGCATTTATTATAACAAATCCCTGCAAATTGACAACTCATCTTTGAAATGTTACGCAGTAAAATCCTACTTTATATGCTTAAAACTCCTTGCAGAATAAGATTTTCAAAAGGACTAAAGCGTAACACGCTATCATCTATTTTCTCATTAATGACTTTAATTATATGGTGCTAGCACCATGTCTTTCATATCATTAAAAGGAAAATCTTACGAATTTCTATTCATCAGCAAATAAGAATTACGATACGAGATTATATATCATTTCAACCGTATCTGAAACACCGTAGTTTTTCCACTACCAGAATTTCCTCTTAATACAATAAGCTTAGACATTATTACATTCCCCATCCATGACATCTATATTAGTATTCGTCATT
>CAMWRN010000123.1 GCA_947176675.1 uncultured Clostridia bacterium
GTTTGAGAATTATCCCTTAAACCCTGTGCTTACCAACCGTAACAAGGCTCCATTTATCATTCAGGGAATAGGTCACGGTGATCTGGTTCAGGACCAAAACGGCGGGTGGCATATAGTGTCCCTCGGTTTCCGCCAGATGCATATGTGGATGGCTTATCACCATTTGGGCAGAGAGGTTTTTCTTACGCCCGTTAAGTTTGCTGAGGACGGCTGGTTCACCGCAGGAAACGACGGCACGACCGACTACAGCTACGAGATTTCGGGAGATTTTGAACAGAACGTGAAAAATCACTACACATTTGAAAATACCGACTGGACTGTTGACTGGTGCTTTCTGCGTCACCCTTACAGTGAAAACTATAAGCTGACCGACGGCAGGGCTGTCCTGCGCGGCACGGATATTACTTTGGACGACGTTGACTCACCTACGTTTGTTGGTATCCGTCAGCGGGATTTTTGCTTTGAGCTTATTGTTGATGTTGACCTGACCGGTGAAAACGGTGAGGGTGGAGTGACAGTCTATATGTGCGAAAGTGAGCATTACGACATTGCAGTCCGCAAAAAGGACGGAAAGCACGAAGCCGTTCTTAAACTGAATATTGGCGGAATAAAGCACGAGCAGACCGTCATTTCGCTGACTTCGAGAAACACAAAGCTATTGGTACGCGCCGATAATCTTTTCTACAATTTTTATATTGTTGACGGCGGCAAGGAAACGCACCTTGGAAGCGGCAGCGCTAAGTATCTGTCAAGCGAAGTTGCGGGCGGCTTCACGGGAGTTGTGATCGGACTTTACGCTGTCGGCGGCGTTGAAGCGGAATTTTCGGGATTTAAAATAAATTACGACGAGGAATAACTGTGGAAAATTATACTGAAAGGAACGATATTATGAACTTATCAAAAGCGCCTATGGGTTGGAACAGCTGGGACTGCTACGGAGCGTCCGTGGACGAGGAGACCGTCAGAAAAAACGCCGACTTCATGGCGAAGCATTTGAAGCAGTATGGTTGGGAATACATTGTGGTTGACATTCAGTGGAGCGCGCCGAATGCGTCCAGCCACGAGTACGAGCCCTTTGCAGATCTTTGCATGGACGAATTTTCCCGCCTTGTGCCTGCGGAAAAACGCTTTCCCTCTTCGGCGGGCGGAAAAGGCTTCGCTCCGCTTGCGGAGTATGTTCACTCCCTCGGACTTAAATTCGGAATACACATTATGCGTGGTATTCCCAGACAGGCGGTGCATAAAAATACTCCCATAAAGGGTACGGACAAGACCGCCCGCCAAATTGCAAAAACAAGCAGCATTTGTCAGTGGAATACGGATATGTACGGAGTAGATCCTGCCAAGGAAGGCGCAAAGGAATACTACGACAGCCTTTTCGAGCTGTACGCTTCATGGGGCGTGGACTTTGTCAAAGTAGACGACATCTGCCGCGAAATGCCCCACGAGGAGACCGAGCTTGTGATGCTCAGCGAGTCGCTGAAAGGCTGCGGACGGGAAATGATACTCAGTCTTTCTCCCGGTCCCGCGCTTCTGGAAAAGTCGGAGCTTTACAAGCAGACCTCAAATATGTGGCGTATTACCGACGATTTCTGGGACAAGTGGGAGCTGCTCTACGCCATGTTCGAGCGAGCGGAAAAGTGGTGTACCCACACTGGCGCAGGACATTTTCCTGACGCGGATATGCTTCCTATCGGACCAATTTTGCAGGACTATGACAAGTCCAATCACACCAAATTTACGGAAAACGAGCAGGTCACAATGATGACTCTGTGGAGCATTTTCCGTTCGCCGCTTATGATAGGCGGAGAGATGACAGGCTTTGATGATTTTACAATGGGTCTTCTTACCAATGAAGCTGTACTGAAAATGCACAGCAATTCCCGTCATTCTCATCAGGTTTGGCGGAAAACCGTTGACGGTTCGGAGTATATCCTGTGGACTGCCGCAGACTGCGAGGGCGGACAGTACGCCGCGGTTTTCAATGCAGGAGATACGGAGGGAGAAATTGAAATACCTCTCACCGATCTGGAGCTGTACGGCAGCGTTAAGGTCTGCGAATTGTGGAGCGGTGAAAGCTTTAATGCGGACAGGTCTGTTTCCGTGAAGATAGGAAGTCACGGAGCAAAGGCATTTAGAATTGTCCTGAGTTGATAAAAAGTTGATAATTTTGCGGTACTGTGAATATCAGGTAAAACGTGCGGATAAAACTAAATGTGGTTTTGCCGCACGATACTTTTCAGCGAAAGGAGCTTTTGCCGTGTACCGAATACTTATCGCCGATGACGAACCCGACATCGTTGCAATGCTCAAAGATTACTTTGAAATGAACGGCTACGAGATAATTACCGCCTATAACGGCAGCGAGGCTATTTCACAGTCGGGTAAAAACCCCGACATTATCCTGCTGGACGTTAATATGCCCGATGCCGACGGTCTGACGGTTTGCAGGACTGTCCGCGAGTATGTTTCCTGTCCCATAATTTTCCTTACCGCAAGAATTGAGGACAGCGACAAGATTGCGGGCTTTGCCGCAGGCGGTGACGATTATGTTATCAAACCGTTTTCAATAGACGAGCTTGGCGCGCGGGTGGCGGCTCATATCAGGCGGGACAGACGCTCCGCTTCGGGTGACGGCGGCGCTGATATGCACAGCGTCCGATTTTTTGGCAGCCTTGCGGTGGACTATTCCGCAAAGACCGTTACTGCAGGAGGACAGCCGCTGGAGTTTCCGAAAAAGGAATTTGAAATAATCGAGCTTCTGTCAATGAACGCGGGACAGGTGTTCGACAAGGAACGTATATACGAGCGGATATGGGGTTATGATGCGGAGGGCGACAGCTCCGTCGTAGCCGAGCATATCAGGCGGATACGTTCAAAGCTTGCCGCCGTAAACGAGTCGCGGATAGAGACCGTATGGGGAATGGGATACAAATGGGTAAAATAAAAAATTTTTTATCACGGAAAAATCGGAAAAAGCAGTTTTTTTCGCTGAAATGGAGTTTTTTTCTGTATCTGCCTGTCTGCGCGGCAATGTCTCTTGCTGGAGCGTTCGGAATAGGCGTTGCCACGAATTATGTTCAGGACTGGTACAGAACAAGGTATGCCAATACCGGTTCTAAAGGCGATAACGTCAAGCTGGAAATACATTTAGGTATAGAAGGCAAGGTTTATCCGGTATATTACAGAGATTCGATTTTCGATCAAAAGCATAAAAATATTTATTTTATCATAAGCAATGCTCAGGTAGTCCTGATACCGCTTTGGGTGATTTTCTGTGTGGGAATGTCAGGGGTCATCTTCTATGAGCGGGAGCTGAAAAAGCCGTTCGGGATACTGATGAACGCCTCGAAGCGGATTTCCGAAAACGACCTGAACTTTGAAATATGGTATTATAAGCGGAACGAGCTCGGACAGCTCTGCTCTGCCTTTGAGGAAATGCGTTCCGCTTTATACGAAAGCAACCGCGAGATGTGGCGTTCTCTTGAAGAGCGGAAGCGTCTCAATTCGGCGTTTTCACACGACCTGAGAACTCCGCTTACGGTGCTGAAGGGCTACACGGATTATCTGGAAAAATACGTTCCCGAGGGAAAGGTAAACGAGGACAAAATGCTGTCGGTGCTTTCAAGTATGAAAAGCCAGATATCCCGTCTGGAAAACTATACGGCGACCATGAACAGCGTGCAGAAGCTGGAGGATATCTCTCCCGACCCCTGCGAGGTCTTCGCGGAGGAGCTGAAAGAAAACCTCGGGGAGGCGGGTAAAATTATTTGCGAAAGCTTCGGCAACAAGGAATTCTCTCTTGATTTCAGATGTGAAAAGCAAACGATTTTTGCGGATGCGGGATTGATAGTTCAGGTGTATGAGAATCTTGTTTCCAATGCAGCAAGGTATGCGGAGGGCAAGGTCACGGCGGTCTGTACGGTTTATGACGATATGCTTTCGCTCTCTGTAGGGGACGACGGAAAAGGCTTTTCCCCCGAAGCGTTAAGGCTGGGAACAAAGCCGTTTTTCCGCGATGAAAAGGACAACTCCGAGCATTTCGGTCTGGGACTGTACATTTGCAGAGTGATATGCGGGAAATGCGGCGGCAGACTCACCTTATCCAATATAAACGGCGGGAACGTCACGGCGGAATTTTCCTTGAAAAAATAGATAAAAAGTTGAAAAGTGTGTTTTATGATAGTACCGTAAGGATTTTACGGTACTTTTTATTTGATTGGTTTGCTTCGTTCAAAACGTCACACCGTGACGTTTTGAAGATTTACTGTGCTGAGTACTGCTACAATGGGGAGCGGTCGTGTCCGCTCCCCCTCGGAATGGCTGTCGCCATTCCTCACCCCTTTCACCGTTTTGAACGATATGCGCCTGCGGGCGCGGGGTTGGGGAGTTTCGCCGTCTGCGGACGGCGACCAAAGGCTCCGCCTCTGGACTTCGCCAGCTGTGCTCAGCTGGATCAGCTAAAAAAGTCCCAAGTTAAATCCGTACAGAATTATTTGAAAGGAAGACCCAAATGGACGTTATCGAGATCAAAAACGTAAACAAATTTTACGGAAAAAAACAGGCTCTGAAAAATGTGAGCCTGACAATAAACCAAGGAATGTTCGGTCTGCTGGGAAGAAACGGCGCTGGCAAGACCACTCTTATGAAAACCCTTGCGGCTCTGCACAAAAAGCGGGACGGCTCTATTACCGTGTGCGGGATACCAATTGAAAACGCAAAGGAGATACGCGCCGTTACCGGATACCTTCCGCAGGACTTCGCCATGTACGGCGGAATGACCGTTTACGAGGCTCTGGACTATCTGGGCGCACTTTCGGGAATGCCTAAGGCTCTGCGTAAAAAGCGCATAGACGCTCTTCTGAAAAGGGTAAATCTCAGCGAGAACAAAAACATCAAGGTAAAAGCTCTGTCGGGAGGAATGAACCGCCGCATGGGTATAGCGCAGGCTCTTCTGCACGACCCTAAAGTCCTTATCGTGGACGAACCCACGGCAGGTCTTGATCCCGAAGAAAGAATACGTTTCCGCAATCTTTTGTGCGAGGTTGCGGAGGACAGGATAGTTATTCTTTCCACCCATATTGTTGGGGACATTGAAGCCGCCTGCGAGGACATTGCCATAATGAACGGCGGCGAGATACTTTGGAAAGGAACGGTATCCGAGCTGATACGCAACGCAGAGGGAAAAGTTTTTTCTGTTCGTGTTCAGAAAAAATATCTGTCACAAATCAAAAGCGGACATATCGTCACGGGAATGCTTATGCAGGGTGATTACACCACGGTGCGGATGATTTCCGATACCGCGCCAGATATTGAAAACGTCTTTCCCGCCGAGCCCAACTGCGAAGATGCATATATTTGGTGTCTGTACTCTCACGGCTGTGACGTGTACGGCTCCGAGGACGTTTACGGAGCTGCGGGAGGTGATTCCTGATGTTTTTCAAGGAGTGTAAAAAAATTGTTTTTTCCCTTACGTTCCTGCTTTATATTTTTGTGGTTTTTGCAATGTACATTTCCCAGTTCGACAGTGATACCTCCGAGACAGTACCGGTTCCGTCGGCAGCTGCGGGGGATTACGGCTATACGGACAAGGCTATCCCCGAAACACTTATGCCTAACGCCGTCGATGGACTTGTGGGCGAGTATCTGGCGGGAGAGTTCACTACCTATCCTATGGGATTTTACAAAAAGGTAAAGCTTACCGAAAAGAAAAAGACCGCTCTTGCGGCGGTGATAACCGAGCTTACGGGACTTACCGCAGAGGAGCTTGACAGCTTTGACGATTACGTCCATGAGGGCTACAGCTACACCGCAAACGAAAACGGAGACATTATCCTCAATTATCAGGAGGAGGTAATTCCCGAGATAACTATACCCGAAAACCTTGCCTACGAACGTTTTACGGAGCTTATGGCCGAAGCGGACAAGATCATCGGCGGCGGCTCCTACTACAGTAAAAATGGTATTTCGTGGTTCTATTCAAGAGTGCCGAAAACCTATGAGGAGGCTCTTGCGGAGTACAATCACCTTGTTTACGACGAAAAAGTAACGGGAGCATACGCGAGGCTTTTCTGCGACTACGCGGGGATAGACCTTGCGGTAATGCCTGTTTTCGTTTCGGCTGCACTGGTGAGCCTTGACCGTAAATCCCGTATGAGCGATCTAATATACTCGCGGAAAATTTCTTCGGCAAAGCTGGTATTTACACGGTTTGCCGCGCTTGTTGCGGTGATGCTGATACCCGTTGCAGTAACGGTCGTTATGGCGAATATTTCCGTTTCGTCACGCTACCCCGACTTTACTGTTGACCTGCTTGCGATACCAAAGCTTGCCGCGGTCTGGCTTATACCTAATGTTCTGCTTGCGGCAGCGGTTGGAATGTTCGTCACGGAGGTATCCTCGCCGATACTTGCGGTTTTCGTTCAGGGCGCATGGTGGATGGCGAGCCTTATGTCCTCTAACGAGCTGACCGGAGAAATATCTTTGTTCACGCTCATATGCCGACACAATTCGCTTTATAAATATGAAACCTTTGAGCGGACACTTAACCTGTTCACGTTCAACAGAATTTTCTATACCATTCTGTCGCTGGTTCTTGTGGGACTGACGGCGGCTGTCTACGAACTGAAAAGGAGGGGAATATGGAATGGACTTTTCTCGTCCTGGAAAAATATTTTCCGTAAATCTGCGGTATAATTTTCTGCCGCACTTTGCTATAGCCTGCGTTATCGCACTTGCCGTGCCGATGATATTCAGCGTAAGCTCCCTGACAGCGCGGGGAGCGGCTCAGCCGCTGGAATTCCTGCTTTCCTTTGCGGGGGCGTTCCTGTTCACGCCGATATTTTATCCCGAGCAGAACAAAAACGTCCGCGACCTGATACGTTCCAAGCGGACCGGATATCTGTCTGTCTGCCTTGTGAGGGTGATTTATTCCGCCGCCGCGCTTGCCGTGGTGGTGGGCGCAATGGTGCTGACAATGAAGCTTTTCGAAAGCGACGTAACATGGCGGCATTTCGTGGGAGCATACGCTTCCTCGCTGCTTCTGGGAAGCGTGGGCTTGTTTTTTGCGGGCGTAAGCGGAAACGTCACAGCGGGTTATATGGCGGCGGTGATATACTATCTTGCGGGTTACGCTATGAAAGAAAAGCTTGGTGTGATGTGCGTTTTTTCTATGTCACTCGGTATGGATTTTTCCTACAAGTACGGAAGTCTTGTGATCTCGGTCATTATGAT
>CAMWRN010000124.1 GCA_947176675.1 uncultured Clostridia bacterium
GTATGCTGATGATGCACGAGGTATTCCCCGAAATTAAACTGTTCGGCTCCACAAACGAACTTTTCCCCGCGCTGGAGCTGCTTGCAAACATCTGCGAAAAGGAATTTGACGTTCAGACCGTCCGCAGACGTGACATCAAGTACAATCTTGTGGGAATAAGCGGATTCGGCTGGTTCGACGAGGTAACATACGACGGAAAGAACATCATGCCGCTGTTCAGAGATTACGCTGAAAAATATTACGGCAGCGGCTACGAGATAAAGCTCAATGAGTACAAGGTTAATCCTTTCGCTTCGGCGAATAAAATAAAATTCGACCTGTTTTTAAGGTACGGCTGCATACCCGCCGTTTCCGACAGGATCGCCGCGGACTTCTGTCCCGCTTGGTACACAAGTTCCCCAAAAACTATTTCAAGCTGGAAATTCAGCCAGACTACGGTCAATTACCTCAAAAAGCTGAAGCTGGACAAGATAAGCCGTGTAAAGACCCTTATGAACGGCGGAGAATTTCTGCGCGTGGGAGGCAGCGCCTCCGAATGCGGAATGCAGATACGCGCTTTGATAGGTCAGGGAAATCTTATCACCAATGTGTGTATGCGCAACAGCGGACAGGTTGAAAATCTCCCCATAGGTTCAATAGTGCATACCAACGCGCTTATCAGCAGGAACTCCGTCAGACCCGTCGCTGCGGGCAAGCTTACCGACGAGCTTTACGGACTTACGATTCGCCATGTGGTGAATCAAAAAACCATCGTAAGGTCTGTTAAGGAAAAGGATCTTGATATTGCTTTCAACGCGTTTTTGAACGATCCGCTCATGTCCGTAGACCTTAACGACGCTACAGAGCTTTACAAGGAAATGCTTTCGGCAGTTCGCGCACATCTGATCTACTACTGCTGATAACCTAAGAAAATAAAACGTCCTGACAGGCTTTTAAAATGCCTGTCAGGACTTATTTTATGCTTTTACATTCAAAGTTTTTACCGTGTTGGTTGCCGCAGAAAATGCAGTTGCGCTTACGGTTATGCCGCCGCGCTTCATGGCTTTTTTCACTTTTTTCACAACGTAGGACTGCTCCGCTTCCGCCTTAGTAATTTTACGTTTCAAACTGTAAGTCTTTTTCTTGACTGTCACAGTTTTAGTCCCTGTCTTTTTGGATTTGTCGGATTTTTTGCCGTCCTTGCTCTTGACAGGCTGCGGCTTTTTGGCGACCTCTTTTTTAACGGTTTTTTCCTTTGGCTTTTTCTCCGCACGTCTTGCTTCCGCAAGCTTTTTCGCGGCAGCTATGCATTCCGCCTGAGTGGGCAGACTTGATAATTCTCCACGCTTGATAAATTCCTTTTCAGATCTTTCCATAGCGGCGTTTTTCTGCTGTTCGCCCGCGATGACCTCAAGCTTTCTTTCCTGCGAAACGCCGGGATTGTTCTGCACGGACTTAACGGTGCTGAGCGACGATATTGTCCGTATCATTCTGAGCTTGTGGAATTCGTCCTTAGTCCTGCATCGTTTCAACTGACACTCATAAAAAGCCTGCTCTTTTTCAATGTCCCGAAGCTTCTGGTACGCCTGAGGGTCCTTTTTCTGCAAGTACTGCTTTTCGGAATATGTAAGCTTATCGCCGCGGTTCAACTTTTCGGTAATGCTTTTCAGTACCCCGTCTTTGGACTTGTCGTCATTGTTGCTGCTGTTGCTGTTGCTTTCGGTTCTTTCCCGCATTTTGTTTTTCTGCTCCTCGACCCACTGGGAAGCGGTCTTTACGCCGTCTGCGGAATAGTCGCCGTTCTTCTTTTTATTCTGCCATTTTGTTTGCATATCCATGGTTTTTATATAATTGTTCACCGAACACGAATACATGAAATCCATTGTGCTGCCCCCTTTATGCCGCTGTAAACACGGTCTTATACAATTTTCCTTATTGTATATATCGTCCGTTTTTGTGATAAGTTTAAGCTTCGGGGGCGAGTTCACAAAAAGTTTACATAATACGGTTCAAAATTTATATTGAAAATAGTTCAGCTCCGCGGGAACATGGCTTATAGCAAGCTGTTCCTCCCCGGAAAGGAAGTTGTATCGGTCAAGCCATTTGAGGGTTTCCTCAGGCAGCTGTGATCAGTCGGATCAGCTTTAGTCGGCGGCTTCGCCGCCTAAAGTTTTTTTAGATAGCGCGCTGCAAAAATTTTTCACCTTGCTTTAGCACTCCGTCTGAAAAATACCCAAGCAAAAAACGGCGCGCCGATAAGTGACGTAACAACCCCCACAGGCAACTCATTCGGCGGAATGACCGTCCTTGCCGCAAGATCGCACAGCACCATGAAAGTACCGCCTATCAGCGCGGACATTGGTACTAACAGCTTGTGTTCCGCACCGAAAAAACGTCTTGCAACGTGGGGGGAGACCAGATCGATAAAACCGATAACTCCCGCAAATGCGACAGCTGTTCCCGACAGCACCGCCGTAACAAGAAGTATCAATGCTTTTTCGCGCCGTGTACTCACGCCCGCGCTCTGTGCCTGTTCGTCGCCGAACGTGAGAAGGTCAAGTTCGCGGCTTTTTATAAGAAAGTACACCAGACACACCGCAAGCACGGCTGCAAGAATTATCACGTATTCCCATTTCCTGCCCGAAAAGCTGCCCGTCTGCCACTTCATTATCTGCTTGTATTTTTCATCCTTTGCATTTGCCATGACCGAAACTATCCCGTTCACGAACAGTGACAGCACCATTCCCGTAAGCACTATAGTACTGCCCTGAAGCGTGCGGTCAATTTTGGACGCGAACGCCACCATAAGGAACATTGCTGCAACTCCGAAAACAAGTCCCGCCGCAGGGAGCGTGAAACGACCCAGAAAAGTCAGCTCGCAGGCGATGACAATACCGGCTCCCAGCGACGCGCCGCTGGATACTCCCAATGTGAAGGGAGATGCGAGGGGATTCCTCAGAACCGACTGCACCGCCGTTCCGCAGATCGAAAGCGCCGCTCCCGTAAGGAAACCCAGCAGTACCCGCGGAAAGCGGATAGTCATTATTATGCTCACGCTTGAATCCGGAACACCGTCAAGCCCCGTACCGAAAAGCGCGTTCCCGAAAATTTTAAATACGCTTATCGGATGTACAAAAACGCTTCCCGCACATACCCCAACGATAATTACCGCCGCAGCGGCAATAGCGTTCAAAACTATCCGGATACGTTTTGTGTGCTTCATTCGGAGAAAATTTCGGGATAGATCGCCTCGGCTACCTGATACATTCCCTCAACGATATGCTGCGACGGACGGCTTGTTTCATTTGCGCCAACGCAGTAGACCGCTCCGTTTTTCACTGCGGAGATATTCTCCCAGCCTGCGCGTGACTTTATCTCGTTAAAGTCGTAGCCGTCATACTGAACGTTTGTGATGATAACGTCGGGGTTGGCTGCGATAACGCTTTCCTCGGAATTGGATATCCAGCCTTCCTCGCCGCCGTAAATATTTTCAGCGCCCGCAAGGGTTATCATTTCATTGATGAATGTATTGATTCCGCAGGTATAAAGGTATGGCGCAGCCCCTATCTCAAAGTAAACGGATTTCGTTTCGGCAACACCTGCCGCTTTTTCGGATATGTCATTTACCGCGTCAGTTATACCTGCAATAAGCTCCGCGCCCTGCTGTTCGGCAAGAAGATAGCTTGCCAAGAACTCAATGTCAAGCTTAACATCCGCTATTGAGTTTGAAGTGGGGATATAGATAACGTTTACACCCGCTTCTTTCAGAGCTGCGTAAGGGTCGTCTGCGCCAGACATTGACATTCCGCTTACAATGATAAGGTCGGGCGAAAGCGCGGTCAGTTCTTCAATGTTAAGGTTGTAGAAATCAAGGGTGCAGACCGACGGGTCAACGCCGTCGACATCGGCGGAATAAACGTCAGCCGCTATTATCTTGTTGGCAAGACCCAGTCCCGAAAGTATCTCGCTTATGGACGGAGCAGCGGAAACAATGGTTTGTACATTGTTTCTTACTTCGATAACGTTTCCCTCGCGGTCCTCTATCATTTTTGTGTCATCGTTGGAGGGACTGCCGTTCTCGGTATCTTCACCGTCGAAATCTTCTGCTTCGGCAGTTTCGGTAACGGTCTCAAGCATGGACAGATCGGCGGTTGTGATAGTTCCGCCCTCTCTTGTGGAGTCCGCGCCGCAGGCAGTCATGCAGAGAGCCAGCGCGGCGGCTGTTATGGCTGATAAGATTTTTTTGATGTTCATTTTTCATGCTTCCTTTCTTTTTTCGGTAAGACCATATTTACATTGGAAAGTAGAAAACTCTCTTTTCACGGATCGGAAAAGAGAGTATAACAAACCACAGCACAGCCATTTGGCGCACTTTGCTCTGTACGATCAATACCTCGTGATCCGGAACATTGTTCCTGTACCGCAAACGGCAGGTTTCCTGACTTGGGCGTCATCGCGCGGCGCAGTCTTCCCGATGTTATCAGTGACATAATTGCGTAGCACTCTTCCTACACAGTGACGAGATCGTACAGGATTCTGACCTGTTTCCCTTTTACCCCTGAACGATATTTACACGTAAAGCCGCTTCATATCTCAAGGCACCGTTTGACTATTAAATTTTACGGGCTCACGTTTAAGGATTTAAGCCCGATATTAAGTATACCACCGTGACGGAAGTTTTCAAGCGTTGGAGGAAATTTTTGTAGAACTGCACTGCCAATCGGAAAAATTAACCGTGAAATTTGTCAAATCTCACGGTTTGCCGCTATTCCCATATTTTCAGGACTTTTTTCATGTACGCCCGTATGTCCGTTCCAAAAACCTCCGAAAGCTTTTCGGACTTTACGATATCCTCCGCGTTTCCGCAGTCTGCCGCTTCACCGTTCTTCATCAGCAGTATCCTGTCAGATACTGCGGCGGCAAAGCTTATGTCATGGAAAACTCCCACCACAGCTTTTCCGCTTTCCGCAAAGCGTTTCAGAAGCTCCGCAAGCTCGTTCTGACTTTTTATATCCAGATGGTTCGCAGGCTCGTCAAGAAGGAGAATATCGGGTTCCTGCGCAAACGCCCGCGCAAGGAATACACGCTGGAGCTGTCCTCCCGAAAGCTCGGTGATAAGCCTGTCCTCACAGTTCTCCAGACCTACCTCCGCAATGCACCTTTCCGCAGCGGAAATATCCTCCCGCGAGGTCTCGGAAAAAACCGTTCCTTTTTGCCGTGAGTACCGTCCCATAAGCACCGTATTCAAAACCGTGTAGCCAAAATAATCCCCTCCCGCGCCTGTCTGAGAAAGCATTGCAATTTTCTGTGCCCGCTCTTTCGGGGATATTTCCGCAACGGATTTTCCGTCTATAAACACGCCTCCCGCAGTTATGGGGATAAGTCCGCAGACCGCCCGAAGAAGCGTTGTTTTTCCGCAGCCGTTGGGACCCGCTATTGCAACGGTTTCCCCACCCTGTACATTCAGTGAAACGTTCTTTACGATATCCGCGCCGCCGTAGCCGCAGGAAAGTCCGTCAATTTTAAGCTCCGACATTTCGGCACGCTCCTTTATCTTAATACGGAAAATGTTCAAATTTTTTCCGCAAGCTCCTTGATATAAGATTTAAGCTCTCCGCTTATGCCGGGACGTGTCAGACCCGTTTCAATGCTCGCTTTGAGCGCACTCAGCTTATTTCCCATATCGTACCTCGTACCGGTGAAATCAACGCCTATCATGTTCTCGCGCAGCGCAAGGGTCTTCATAGCGTCTGTGAGCTGAAGCTCGTTGTTTCTGCCGTAGGGTGTGTTTTCAAGAATATCAAAAATTTCGGCAGGAAGAACGCACCGTCCTAAAATAGCGTAATTAGAAAATATCTGGTCGGGTGCGGGTTTTTCTATCATGTCGGATATCTCAAAATATCCGTCGTCAAGCCGTTCCAGCTTCATGGACGAATATTTCATAACGTCCTCTGTGGGGACTTCCCTTATGCCAACAACGCCCTTGCCGTACTTTTCATGGGCGCGGCAAAGCTGCCCAACAACCGGGTCGTCGCCGATAATAACGTCGTCGCCATACAGGACTGCTATAGGGTCGTTTCCCGCAAAGCTTTTCGCGCAAAGGACGGCGTGCCCCAGACCAAGCTGCTCCGCCTGACGGACGTAGGTGATATTTGCCATAGAACCTATTCTGACCATTTCGTTATACAGATCGTTTTTTCCGCTGCGCTGAAGCTGTCTTTCCAAATCGGGGGAGCGGTCGAAGTGATCTTCCACAACGTGCTTTCCCCTTGAAAGGACGATAAGAATATCGGAAATCCCGGCGCTGACACATTCCTCAACGATGTACTGGATCGCCGGCTTGTCCAGAATGGGAAGCATTTCCTTTGGCATGGATTTTGTTGCGGGCAGCATTCTTGTGCCGTAACCCGCAGCGGTTATCACAGCTTTTTTTATTTTCATTTTTAAGCCCCCGTATCTTTGCAATAGTATATTTCGGTACTTTTATGCGCCGCTCATCATTGGGATCATCTGACCGTAAAAAAGTATGAGCATGGGCAAAGCGGCAAGGCAGATAAACAAAGTAAGCCACAGTCCCGAAGTGCCGCCCTTTCCGATGATCATGGCACGCAGTCCCTCGGCGGGTATACGCGGGTCGGTTGAGACTTTTGTTTTTTTGATCTTTTTAACAGCGGAATTGTAGTAAAGCTTGTTGCCGAAAATGCCCGCTGTAAACATAAATGCGTAAAGCATTGCGGAACAGAGCATGAACAGTCCCTGAAAAGCCGCACTTTTGATATCGACCGAAGCCGCCATCTCGGACAGTTTTCCAAAACCTGTGCTTTGGGAAAGCAGCACGATATACTGGGGAAGCTGGGTGATGTTCCTGATAATGACTGCCGCCAGCGCCGCAAGGGGCATTTTGCGGTAAGAAAAGTAAAACTCGGGAAAAAGCGCGGAGCAGAAGTTCCAGCTCATGGAGCGTTTTGTTTCCTTGAAGCGTTTGAAAATAGGCAGATAGTAGTGGGTGTTCGTTCCCACAAAGTCGCCAAGCTCCGACATCTTCACGCCGTCGAGCTGTTCTTCGGGATCAAAGCCGCAGAGCGGGTCGGAGAAGTTTATCAGAAACGGATTCATCTGCACCCCGCCGTTGAAGTTGCGGTTGTAGACGTCTGCGTTTTCGTTTATATTTACGCCCCTGACAGTCTGAC
>CAMWRN010000125.1 GCA_947176675.1 uncultured Clostridia bacterium
AGCTTCGCTTATAGACCTGTCGGACGGCACGTTCCTGCTTATGGCGGACGGAGCGCTGTGCGCTGGGTGCTTTGCGGCAGGCTTCACGGCTGCAAAACGCCGCGGAAGACAGGGTATGAAAACAGGTTTGGTGTGCGGAATAATTATTTTTTCGGCAGTTCTGCTGGGAGGACTTATCTTTGTAAGAAGCTTTTCCGCAGGCGGCTTTTTTACCAAACTGTTAATAATATTGATATGTTCTTCAATAGGTGGAATATTTGGGGTCAATTCACCCCGAAGATTTCGTTAAATTGACTATTGAAATATGTCGGATAGTGTGATATAATATATGTTAAATACTTTTTATCGGAGGTTTTTCCAATGAAGCATATCGTTACGATCAACAAGGCTAATCTTAAGAAAACTGCCGCTAAGGGCGGCTGCGGCAAGTGTCAGGCTTCCTGTCAGTCCGCATGCAAAACTTCCTGCACTGTTGCTAATCAGAAGTGCGAGAAGTAATTTATCGGTCCGTTAAGAATTTCGAGAGAGAGCAAACGGGGGGACAGGAATGTCCCTTATTTGCTTTATCGGGATTTTTTCCCGTTTTCAATTTTTAAATGAGGTGCGTTTATGATACATAAGTACAAGCTGGGCGGACTGAATATAGTCCTCGACGCAAACAGCGGCGGAGTTCATCTTGTGGACGAGCTTACCTACGATATGCTGGACAATGTTAAGCCTCCTTTTGAGGATAAATGTCCGCATAGGGTGGTCGAGAAGCTTTCACGCTTTTACGTTGAAAAGGACATAGAGTCCTGCTATGAAGAGGTCAAGGAGCTTTACAATGACGGCGTTCTTTTTTCCGAGGACGATTACGCTCAGTTTGCAAAGTATTCCGTTGCCGCTCCTGTAAAGGCTATGTGTCTGCTTGTGGAACAGGACTGCAACCTCAGATGCGAATACTGCTTTGCCGGAACAGGCGATTACGGCATGGGAAAGCGTATGCATATGGATTTCAAAACAGGCAAAAAGGCTATGGATTTTCTGCTTGAAAATTCGGGGGACAGAGAAAATCTGGAGCTTGACTTTTTCGGCGGCGAACCGCTTATGAACTGGGACGTTGTAAAACAGCTTGTGGAGTACGGCAGAAGCAGGGAAAAGGAATTCGGCAAGCGTTTCAGATTTACGATAACAACAAACGGCATACTCCTTGATGAGGAGAAAATGGATTTTATCAATAGGGAAATGTCCAACGTGGTAATGTCGGTGGACGGCAGAAAGGAAGTCAATGACCGCGTGAGAAAGCGCGTCGACGGCACAGGCTGCTACGACAATATCATGGGCAGGTTCAAGACTCTTGCACAAAAAAGAAACTATGAAAATTATTACGTCCGCGGGACGTTTACAAAATATAATCTTGATTTTGCGGAGGACGTTCTGCATCTTTACAACGAGGGCTTCGACCAGATATCGGTAGAACCTGTAACAAGCGAAGCTTCCGCAAGCTATGCTCTGACCGAAAAGGAGCTTCTCGCTGTTTTCTCGGAGTACGAGCGTTTGGCTGAAATTATTCTCGAACATGACAAGCAGGGCAAGCATTTCAATTTCTTCCACTTCATGCTTGATCTGGATCAGGGTCCCTGCGCAATAAAGAGGCTTCGCGGCTGCGGCAGCGGAAACGAATACGTAGCCGTTACCCCTGATGGGGATATTTACCCATGTCATCAGTTTGTGGGATATGACGACTACAAAATGGGAAACATAAATGACGGAACGTTCAGCAGGGATATCAAGAACAGCTTTGCTGCAGCGCATATCTATTCAAAGGATGATTGCGTGAAGTGTTGGGCAAGATTTTACTGCAGCGGCGGCTGCAACGCAAACAACTACATCTATACAGGAAATATTCTGACCGCTCATAAGCTTTCCTGCGAGGTGCAGAAAAAGCGTCTGGAATGCGCGATTATGATAAAGGCGTCGAAATACGCCTGTGAAGCGGAGCAGGCGAACGCGTCCGACTGATGGACAGGCGGAGGAATTATGCCGAAAATGAGAATGAAAGCCTCTGAGGATAAGGATAAGATCCGTCAGCTAAGGCAGGACATCAAGGATATGAAGATCGACATGAAAGAGACGTTTTCCGTTATGGAAACCATGGAAAAGCCGGAGAAAAAGCGGCAGTCTCAAAAAAAACTATGGATTCCGATATTTGTTGCGGCAGTTCTTATTATTGCCGCAGCCGCATATATATTGCTTACTGCGCTGTAATTTTTAAAGGGTACCCGACGGTACCCTTATTTAGTGTTAGGAAAAAGGGGGACAACGATTATTATGATCAGATTTCTGACAAAAACTTTTATTAAAGACAGTGAGAACGTGTCCGACAAAAATGTAAGACAAAGCTACAGCGTGCTTGGGGGAGTGCTTGGGGCAATATGCAATCTTTTCCTGTTCGGACTTAAACTTGCGGTGGGTACACTTATGCACAGCATTGCCGTTACGTCCGACGCATTTAACAACCTTTCCGATATGGGAAGCTGTCTTGTGGCTATTATCGGCGCGAAAATGTCCACCCGACGTCCCGACAGAGAACACCCTTTCGGTCACGGCAGGATAGAGTACATCTCCTCGCTGATAGTTTCGTTTATCATTCTGCTGGTAGGCTTTGAGCTTTTCAAGGGAAGCGTTGAAAAGATTGCAAATCCCGAGGAAGTTATTTTCAGTCTGCCTATGATAGTAATTCTTGCGGCGTCGGTGCTGGTCAAATTGTGGATGTATTTCTGCTACAGCTTTATAGCGAAAAAAATTAATTCCACTGTTATGAAAGCTACTGCTCGCGACAGCATAAACGATGTTATTTCCACAAGTGCGGTGGTAGCGGCTACCGTTATAGGAAAATTCCTGCCGTTTCAGATCGACGGCTTTGTGGGTATAGCGGTTGCGGCGTATATTGTCTACGGCGGCTACAATCTTGCAAAGGAGACTATCGATCTGCTTCTGGGTACTCCGCCCTCCCGCGAGACTATAGATTCGTTGAGCAGGATAATCATGTCCCGAGATGAAATTGTCGGCGTACACGATCTTATGGTACACGATTACGGTCCGGGAAGAGTGTTTGCTTCCGTACACGCTGAAGTTCCGGACGATTCAAATATGGTGCATATACATGAAATAATTGACGATGTGGAACGGCAGATACTTGGCGAAACGGGTATACGGACGGTAATTCACACCGACCCCATAACCGTCAACAACGAGTATGTGGACGGTCTTAAAGCTATGGTTCTGGAATGCGCACAGGAGATTTTTTCTGACTGCACTATACATGATTTTAGAATTACTGATGGTGAAAACCGCATAAACTTGATATTCGATCTTGTATTGACAGACGTGGGGAATCCCTCGGAGCGAGACAGGATTGTAAACAGGATCAAGCAAAATATCCATAGCAGGGACGAACGGTTCAATACAGTTATCACAGTGGAAGAGGACTACAGTGGAAAGTAACAGTATAAGGACGCTTTTATGCGGCGGCAGGGAGATACGGTGGGTGCTGACCAGAAAAAAGGTCAAGAACGTAAACCTGCGGGTAAAACCCGACGGTATCGTCTATATAAGCGCGAATACTCGGGTGTCAGTGAAGTTTATCGAAGATTTTATCAGAGAAAAATCAGAGTTTATTTTTTCCGCACTTAACGGTTTTTCAGGGCGTGAGAACGCCCTTGTTCTGCCTAAAGCTTCGGAAGATTTCAGCAGCGGCGATACAATCTGTTATTTTGGAAAGGATTATACCTTACGTATAGAAATTGACGAGGGTATATCCTATGCGGCACAGGAAAGCGCTGCGGTTGAAAAAGATGAAATTGTTGTAACCGTCAGATACGGCGGCAGGGTCGGCAGAGTGCTGGAAAAATTTTATGCCGAGGAAACGCGTAAGCTGTTTGAGACTCTGAACAGACGCACACAATTGATGTTCCTTGCCAAGGGCTACGACGTTGGGCTTGCTGACTTGCAGATACGAGAAATGCGGTCACAGTGGGGGAGTTGTCATATTTCAGACGGAAAGATAGTGATGAACAGCAGACTTGCGCTGTATCCTGAAATATGCGCCGCGTATGTGTTTGTGCATGAGTATGCGCATTTTATCGTGCCGAATCACAGCGCGGCATTTTATGCGGTTGTAAGCGATATTATGCCGGATTATAAGATTTGTGTGGAGATGTTGAAAAGGTAAACTCTCCGAAACATTTCAGGCGGCAATGCCGTCCGAATCCAATTGATTTCCCTGCAAACCATGCCATTGCTATTGACTATTACCTACTAATATGGTATAATATACTTATTATCAGTACAGTGCGAATTTGCGGACATAAATTGCAGATAATGTTTTATGAACATCACAGCGGAAAAGAGGAATTTTAAAATATGCTTGAGCTTAAAAATATTCACTGGAAGCTTTCCGAGGGCGAGGAAATTCTTAAAGGCGTGGACTTTACGATCCCCGACGGAAAGCTTACCGTGGTCACGGGTCCCAACGGCGGAGGAAAAACCTCTATTGCAAAGATGATAGCGGGTCTCTATTCCCCATCTGAGGGAAAAATTTTTCTGGACAGCAAGGACATCACCGAACGCAATATCACCGAACGTGCAAAGGACGGTATCGCCTACGCCTTTCAGCAGCCCGTCCGATTTAAGGGACTTACAGTCCGCGACCTGATAGAAATGTCCGCAGAGCAGAAGCTGAAAGAGGAAAAGATTTGCGAGATCCTCGGCGAGGTCGGTCTGTGCGCACGCGAATATATGGACAGAGAAGCCGACGCAAGTCTTTCGGGCGGAGAAAGCAAGCGTATCGAGATCGCTACTGTTCTTGCAAGAAAAAATGCGTCAATGCTTGTCTTTGACGAGCCCGAAGCGGGTATCGACCTGTGGAGCTTCGGCAGTCTAATCAGCGCGTTTGAACGTCTTAAAAACGAGGACGGACGTTCTTTGCTGGTCATCTCGCATCAGGAGAGGATCATGGAGATCGCCGACTATATAATAGTTATATCGGATGGAAGGGTTTCCGCCGAGGGAAGCAGAGAGGATATCCTTCCAACGCTTCTGAAAGAAAACAGCTCCGAGGGAAAATGTCCCCTCGGCAGATCGGTAAAGGAGGAATTCTGATATGGACAGCATTACCGAAAAGCTTTTGGGAATTGTCTCCGACTGGAAAGGCGCGTCCTTCAAAGGCGCCTATAATATCCGCGAGAACAGCGGCTGCGCCGGCAGACAGTCCTCGGAAAATATAAAGATCGAAAACAAGTCCGACAATCCGGGTATTATTATCAAAATAGGTTCCGGCGCACAGAAGGAGACGGTGTATATTCCCGCCTGCGTTACGCACGGCGGCGTAAATGATCTGGTCTACAACGACTTTTATGTTGAGGAGGGTGCGGACGTTATTATCGTTGCAGGCTGCGGAGTGCATTCAGACGACGAAGAGGAAGCCCGCCACAATGGTATACACCGCTTTTTCGTGGGAAAGAACGCCCGTGTGCTCTATAAGGAAAAACACATCGGTACGGGAAACGGCAGCGGCGCAAAGCGTATCGACCCTGTTACCGATGTCATTATGGACGAAAATTCCTACATGGAAATGGATACCATGCAGATAAGCGGAGTTACAAGCACAAACCGTCTTACCACCGCAAAGCTGGGCGCGGGCGCGAAGCTTGTTATCCGCGAAAGGCTTCTCACTGACGGCGACGAAACTGCCAAATCGGATTTCTCGGTATCTCTTGACGGAGAGGATTCCGGCGTGGATCTGGTTTCCCGTTCCGTTGCAAAGGGTAATTCCTATCAGGAATACCACTCGGTCATCAAAGGCAACTGCCGCTGTACAGGACATTCCGAATGCGACGCCATTCTTGCCGACAACGGCAGGGTAAACGCCGCTCCCGAGCTTTATGCGGGGAACATTGACGCGTCCCTTATACATGAAGCAGCTATCGGAAAGATCGCGGGGGAGCAGATAATCAAACTGCGGACTCTCGGTCTTACCGAGGAGGAAGCGGAGCAGAAGATCATCGACGGATTTTTGAAGTAACTAAAAAACGGGACTGTCTCGCTGTGAGTCAGTCCCGTTTGCTGTTATGAGATTTTATACATTGTCAAATATTACAGTAGCAGCGTTCGTCCTTGCTGCTTACATATATCTCATACTTAGATACATCTTCATATCCTGACAAAGTACCTATTGCATTTCTTATTATATATTTTCCCATTAAGTTATAGCTGTCTCCTTCTGATATTTTACCGTTTGACAGTTTACCGGTGATCCAGCCTCTCCTCAACAGATCTAACAGCCACTCTTTCTTTTGTGTAATTAAATATCTGGTTTTTTCGCTGTTTATGTCAGTAAATGCCATAAGCAAGTACGACAACGGTATTCCTTTCTGTACCGCTGCCTGTCCGCTTCCAAAGGAAAGAAACATATCGCCTAATGGATTCAGTAATTTATCTATCCATTCTGAATCATCAGGCCGCACTGCAGCGAGAAATCTTAACACGCTAATTCCTGTTGCCACACACTCACCTTGTGTACACGAGTTTCCAAAGCATGTATTTTTCAATCTCTGCAATGTGCTTTCCACCATTTCATTAACTTTTTCATTATCAGATGCAAACATAAAAAGCAATCTTATGACTTCTAACTCGTAATGATTCGCATACAGTATATTAGTTTTCGGTAAATAACCTTGAATAAGCCGCAGCTTCTTATTCCCATTATACGGTGGAATATAGTAATCAGGATATATAGTATCTGTTTTAGGATCTGCCTTCATACGTTTTTTATATTTTAGTATCTCTTCTTTATGACATACTCCGTTTAACAAGACAGATACGGCTTTCTCTTTTTCTGCGTCTGATATTTCCTCTGCAAATATTGCTTTTTTATTTATTTCCATAAGGATTTTATACTTTTCCATATGAATATTCATCCTTTCCATAATCACCGATTTACTGTTCTGTTTAAAAAAGCTTCAAATTGCTGCACTCATAAGGTACAGTTGAAATAACTTTAAGTAGATTATAGCATAGGACGTGAATAAAAACAACCGTATATATGTTTATGAAAAATCATACAAACACAACCTGCGGTTGATTTTTGTAAAATCGTATAATTATCTGCACAGTAAGCGGAC
>CAMWRN010000126.1 GCA_947176675.1 uncultured Clostridia bacterium
ATTGTACTCCATTCCGACCTCAACTTCCGTACTGTCCTCAATGTGCATAAGTTCCGCAATAAAATCCGCGGGAAATCTTTCCCCGATTGGAACGTCGGGGAATGCGGGGTCAATGTCGGGAATTACCTCCGTAACAATCTTGCCGTCAAGTTTAACGTACATAACACCACTCCTATCCTAAAAATTCAATATATATAACTCCTGCCGTACCTGCGGTAACAGCAGCGGCTACTTGAGCTGCCGCCGAGTCTGCAATCTCCGTAATACTTGAACCGAATTTTTGGTACTGCTGTATAAGCGTACTTGCATTAATAGTAGGTTTTGCCGATGTTCCTACGGTGCAGGAAACACTCTGATTCAGAGCCAGATCATAGATACCCGCAGCCATACCGCCGCATTTCCCGGGAACTGCGGAAGCAGTAGCTTTAATTATGTTATTAGAACTGTTTTTAACAGATATCTGCCAGACCTCTCCAACGCCTCCGCCCGCGCCGTATCCCAATCCGGGGCTTCCCAGAACACCGCCGTTACCTGAAGCAGGCGACAAAAAGGCGGTTGTGCTTTCAGATGTGTTAATACGCTGTGCGATCATAGGCGTACCGCCGTAATTCATGCCGTCATATCCGCCGTACCCTCCGCAGCTTTTTGTGCCTCCCGTGGGACAACACGTCTCGACCGCCCCTCCCGGAGCTGACAATAAACTTCCGAACGATGTTGTGCCTCCGGTCGACTGTAACGCGCTGACATTTGCGTGAAAAGTCACACCTCCGCTTGCGCCGCCTCCAACGCACACAATCTTCCATGCCCCCGCTTTCGGACACGTCCAAGTCTGCGAGGACTTGATCCAATAAGCCTGCTGCATAAAAATTCACCCTTTCTAAAAAATTCTGAACAAATCGGACGGGCGAAGCTGCCGTCTGACTGCACTTGAAACCGTTTCAGCCGCACCTGATTCCGAGGATGGAGTATAACCCAACGCCGACACAACGTTAGCTTTGGTAAGCTCTCCGCGAATTGTTGCGGAGGACTTGTTTTCCACATTACCCAAGCCGATATTTGCCGCCGTGATACTGACCTGACCCGTCCTATAGGACGATTCCGCACCGCCCTTAACGCCTGTGATACTGTTGACCTGCGCACCGGCTGCAATGCCGTCCAGCTTCTTTTTATCGGCAGAGGACATCAAGCCGTTAGCGGACCCAGTAGCTGCACCGTAAGTAGTATTTTCGGTGGGCGGAATGTATCCCAGCGCGTCGGTAACGTTATCCTTTGTCAGTTCCCCGCGGATATCGGCGGAGGATTTATTTTCAACGTTTTCCAGACCCATTTGAAGCTTAGTGACATTGTGAGGATTATCCTCATTCGCCGCATGATTTTCCGCAGCTTCAAGAGCTTTCTGCAAACCCTCAATATTTCCGACGGTATGTCCGTGACTGCCGTCCGCAACTTTAAGTATCCCATTTTCTTCGACGATCGTTTCACCGTCGAAAAGCAGTCCGTAATCCTCAAAAGACTTGTCTCCCTCAACCGTAACGCCGTTAATGCATGGCTTGTTTTCCAAAAGCGAATAGTCGCTGTCAACAAGAGTTTTAGGCTTTCCGATATTTCCGCCGATCTTTTGCACGGGCTTGATAGTGGCTTTAAATCCGCACAAATCACATCACCTCCATTTCGCCCAGAGCCGGGAGAACCTGAAACGTGCTTGCAACGACCGCGGTATAAAAATCCTTGCCGCCTATGCAGACCGCCAGATCGTAAAGATATATACCTGTCTCAATGCCGACGGTATCTTCGGGGGCAAGCTTTATCAGCAGTTCGCCGTTTTCCCCGCAGTCGCCGGGCATGATGATTTTCTGTATGATCGGATTTTCCTGCATATTGTCCCTGTACTTAACGGTAAAAACCGCATAGTCCTTTTTACCCAGCCTGTACGGTTTGCCCGACGCGTCTGTCAGCGTGACTTCCAAGTACAGCGTATTTCCGCGCGGAAGCTTTATCATGCGATCACCCCCCTAAATAACGTGGAACAGATCGGCGACGCTGCGTCCGCGCTTTAACCTTGCAACTTCGCTTTTCAGTTCCTCGTTCGGCAGAGTGATTATGACGTTTCCGTCCTTTGTCAGCACCGAATCCAGAAATTTGTTCCATTCAGCCGAAACCGTCAACAGCGCGAGTTCGCTTGCTGCTGTGATCGCCGCCGTCATTTGGGATATGTAATCATCGGTGTCTATCTGATCAATAAGTCCTGCCACAATACCGCAAACATCGGTGTCAAACCGCATATCTTTAATATCGCTTTGCCGTATCTCCGTAACATTTGCGCCAACGGTTATTTCCGCCGCGCAAAGATCGTACACGGAGGACTTGCGGATAATATCGGGAGGGGAGGGCGTTTCCGCTTCATTTCCCATAATGACGGCAGGATAGATAGACCTCGTTGTCATATCCAGACGTATAACTATCCTGTCGATACGCGGATACGTCCCGCCATACTTCAATTTCAGCACGTCCGAACCGTCCGAATAACCAACATATCCGTTTATAAAGCAGCTCCCCGCCGCGATCCTTACCGTAAGCTTGCCCGCCGCCTGAACCTGCATTGAGATTGCGGGATTGGCATAAACGCCGTTGCCGATAAACTGACGGAAATAGTCCGCCCAGTCCTCCGCGCTGTATTTGCGGTCGCCCAGATGGCTGTTAAAAAATCCGCTCCGCATTACTTTTTCACTCCCTTTATCAAGTCAATTACCGTCCGCAGAGCCGCGCCGAATACCGCGTCAACACTTTTTGTACCCGCCTCAAAAACCTCCGTGACCTCCTCGATCTGCTTTTTGTAGGACGTGTTCCGTTTGGTATCCTCGATATAAACATAATCGCCCAAACGCCACTCGCTGCGGTATCCGTCGCCGACCGCCGTTCCCGTAAAGTTTTCGGTGTAAGGTTGGTAATGCTGCTTGCAGATCGCAAGCAAATTTTTATGAGTGGTCTCATAGTCAACTTTTTTGATGATTATGGTTTGAGGATTTCCCTCCTCGTCGTATATGATCTTTTCCTCCTCGACGATCACGGCTTCGGTTTCTTCATAGTAATTGGTAAGCTCCAAGCCGTCCAACGTCTGACCGCCGCTGTAGTCCCGACCGCCCAGAGCGGCATAGAGCATTCTTTCCTTCGCGGGGTCACGTTCAGCCTCTTCATCGGTAACGACCGCGCGGCACTCTGCCAGATTGCAGCACCCCTCCTCGGAGTAGCTGTATTCGGTGTTGTATATATTTTGATTTTCCTCAGAAAACACCACGTCGGGACGTGACGTTCCCGAAACTATCCTGCATACCATTTTCTTTTCGTCGGGGTAAAAGTCGATTTTCACGGCGCGGTTTTCGGTACGGAGCAACGCCCGCGTGTAGTCGCCTAAATTCTTTCCTACAGCCGATTCTCCGCCCCAGTTGTCGTAATCTTCGGTATCGGATATTTCTACCGACATACCGGGATAGCCGAAAGAGTAATCGCCCTGTATATCTTCAAGGTACATTTTAAGCGTTTCCCGCAGGGACGACGAATATCCTTTATGAGTGACGGTGCGCTTGTCAAGCAGTCCCTCCAAAAATGCACCCGAAGCAATAATAAGACGTTCACCGTCCTGTGCAGTCTCATTGATAGATTTAATAAAGACCGTTTCTTCCGCGTCGGGACGGTACAGATATCTGTTTTTCCGCAGCAGCGCGATATTGTTTTCCGTCATGGGAGCGCGAAGCTCAAAGCTTCCGACTTCGTAAAAGCGCGGAGTCCAGACCAGCGACTTGAATTCGTCGATCACTCCAAGTTCATTAAGTCCCGAATCATATACTATCAGATCCATTTATATCCCTCCGTATTTTGTATCAAATTTGCAAACTATGTCCACAGCACGATCGCTGCCGCTGTCAACGCTGTACTTGATAGGATTGTTACCGCAGACCAGCTGAAAGAACTCCGAACCTTTAGTGCGGCGGCTGAAATAATTCCGGCGTACTCCGTTGTGTGTGAACCAAACGCTTCTTTTGCCCTGCTCCGTGCATATCTCCAGAACGTCACCCGCGTCCATAGCGACTGAAATCCGGATAAATTGTTCCGTTCGGAGATTCAGAAGTTTTGGATTGGTGCAGGGCTGATTTGCCGTTATGGTAAACAGTGCGCCGCTTTCCACCGTTCCGCCGTTGTAAAGGTCGGTTATCCTACCGGACCTTATTTCGCCGAACTCCATACCGCTTTGGGGAATACCGATGATAAATTCAAACAATGGAATAAGTCCCGCAATAACGACGGAATTATCGCCGCTTTTCCTCCAGTACGGGTCGGGGCATATAAGGGATATCTGCGTTACCATGGGGTATGTGTTAGGCGGCGTGTTGACCTGCTCCGTTCGGCACTGTATGTATACGTCTATGTTGTCGGTTACATAGCGGAGGCGAAGTTCCTTTTTGCTGTCAAGCAGACTGTTCAGCCGAAGCTTGCTGCGTTCGTGCTTCCATTTTGCGCCGATATACCGCACTACAAGAGATATACCGCGCTGCGGGAGTATGTTGTTTTGATACATACTTCCGTCGCGGTCGTACAGCTGCATTGACAATATTTCGGAAGAAAAACCGATACCGTCCGCAGAAACTATCCGTATCCCGACATCGTTGTATAGATCGACCTGCTCTGCCTTTTCTCCGTTTGGGGAAATTTCCGACAAGATCAATTGTCTTTTCACACCGTGCCTCCTATCTTATTACCGCCGCAAGCTGTAAGCCCTGCCTTGTCTGCCTGTTTATAGTCGCAGTGTCAAGGGCTTTGGGACTGTTATTGATCTGGGTAAAATTAATACCGCCGCGGTCATTTCCGCCGCTTGCTCCGTACCGTTTCCGCCTTGTTGCAGCCGCGTCAACCTCAACGTCAAGGTCAAAGTGTGTGGGGACTGCTTTCTGCATATCTGCGGATATTTTCGACATTTGTTCCGTGAAGCTTATGCCTACGCCGTCCGCAAGGTTAAGTCTGACCTCATTTTTCAATTTTCTTGATGGACTGTGAATATCAAAAAAGTCCTTAAATGCATTCATGATTTTTTCGCCCGCCGCGGAAATCTTTTCCTTAACAGCAGTAACGCCGCTTATTATTCCGTCACCAATGCCTGCCATAATATCCGAACCTATCTGATTCATTTTTGAAAAATGCTCTTTGAAGCCGTCAATAATTCCCGTTATGATTTTAGGTATTGCCGATACAATACCGATAATGATTTTCGGCAGGTCGGAAATAATGGCAATAAACAGATCTATTCCCGCAAGCGCAAGCTGTGGAGCTGCTTCTATCAGTCCGTTTATAATCCCGTCCGTGATTTGCGGAAGCGCGTTTACGATAGCGATAATTATATCCGGGAGTGCGCCTATAAGTCCGAGGAACAAATCCATACCAGCCTTTATAAGCTGCGGGATCGCTCCTGCAATGGCGGTAACTATTCCCGTGATGATCTGCGGCAACGCATCAACAATTGTCGTTATAATTTCTGGCAAAGCGCCTATAAGCGCAACAAACAGGTCAATTCCCGCCTGAATTATCTGCGGAACAGCTTCAAGCAGCGCGGAAATAATTCCATTTATGATTTCGGGCAATGCCGCCACGATCTGCACAATAGCGTCGGGCAACGCTTCCGTAAGAGATACAAAAAGCTGTAACCCCGCGTCGATCAGCAGCGGAATATTTTCTATGATGGAATTGCATATAAGCGGGATCATTTCCGTTACCGCAGTAATGATAGAGGGGATAACCTCTGCAATTGCAGTAACTATGCCCGCAAAAAACAGTGCTGCACCGGAAATCAGAGCCGGGATATTTTCAACAAGTGTACTCGAAATGTCGGAAACGATCTGCGGAAGCATTGGCGTTATTTGTGCAATGACCTGATTAAGACCGTCCAGAATGCCCTTGAACAGCGTTACCGCGCCTTTTAATATCGTAGGAACAAAGGACGGTATTTTCTGCACAAGACCGCTCACAAGGCTTGTACAGCCGTTTATCATAGCCGGGAGGATTGAATTTACTGCTGTAGGAAGCGAATCGGAAATTGACTGCACGATTGTAAGAATAATGTTGTTAAAGCTTTCAAGAAACATCGGGAGTATTTCTGATATGCTATTAACAAGATTTTCGCCTATCATGGGAATAATCTCTTGTATACGTCCTATTACACCGCCGATTCCGTCGCTCTCAAATGCTGCTGTCAGATTAGTTATTTCTTTCGTTCCCTGTTGTACAAACTGCCTTAATCTGCTGTCAGTACCGTTCAGAGCGTCATATATAGCCATTTTAGCTCCGTCAGCCGCACTGCCTAACAGGGTTATATCACCCTCCAGATTGTTAAGTTGTGTAGCCGCCTGTTCCGCTGTTGAGCCGCTTGCTTCCTCTAAACCTGTTTTGAATTTTTCTACACTGTCGGCGGAGGTATTCGCCATTTTATTAAAAGCGTCAAGCCCTTGTATGCCGAAGATGGAGTTTTTATATGCGTTCGCCTCTTGATCGGAAAGTCCCGACAGCGCATTGCTCAATTCATCGACTACTATGTTTAAATCCCTTGCTTTTCCGTACTCGTCATATGCAGAAACGCCCAATTCGTCAAGAACCTTTTTCGCTGTATCGGTCGGCGTATAAAGATTTGACATTGCAGCTTTAAGAGATGTAGCGGCTTTGTCGCCCGTAACATTTGCGTCGGCAAGTTTTAAAAGCGAAAATGTCATCATTTCGGCATCCTGACCGTAAGATCTTGCTGTAGCCGATACAGCAGACAATCCCGCGCCTAACTCTCCAACATTTGTGTTAGCCAGTGTCGCACCTTTAGCCATAAGGTCAGCGTAATATTGGGCGTTTGAAGCCTCGTCGCCAAAACCCTTTAACGTACCAGTTAAATATCCTGCCGAATCTTCAAGGGATAAAGCACCTGCCGAAGCCATATTCAAAGTCGTTTCAAGCAGTGAAGCCGAATCCGCCGAAGCGGTTACAGCTTCTTTCATATCCATGCCCGCCATTGCAAGTATATTAAGTCCGTCAGCCGCCTCGGAGGCGGTAAAGGAGGTCGTTGCCCCCATTTCTTTCGCCGCGTCCGAAAGGAACTCTAT
>CAMWRN010000127.1 GCA_947176675.1 uncultured Clostridia bacterium
TCCATACGCTTTGAAAACAGCTTCAAGACAGCGAGATCTTGAAGCTGTTTTCAAAGCGTATGGAGGTCTGCCGGGGCGTGGCTGAGTACAAAAAGGAACACGACCTTCCGGTTATGCAGGGCGGACGTGAAAAGCAAGTCCTTGAACGGGTCAGAGCTAATGCTCCCGAGGGTCTGGGGGACGGAGCGGCTATGCTTTTCCAGAACATTATGGACATCAGCAAGTGTCTGCAAAATGAGGAAATAGAGCGTACACACAAGCTTTTCTCGCCAAAGCCGTTCATACCTCAAAATGCCGCGAAGATAGCCTGTCAGGGAACGGCGGGGGCGTATTCCGAAGCCGCATGCAAAAAGCTTTTCGGCGACAAGCCTGCGGTTTTCTATCACGAGTTTGAGGACGTTTTCACCGCTGTGGAAAGCGGAGAAGCGGACTACGGAATACTTCCTCTGGAAAATTCTACCATTGGAACTATTTCTGAAACCTATAGCCTTATGTCCAAGCATAGCTTCAATATCTGCTCGCTGGTGAGGGTGGAGATCACTCACTGTCTTGCGGCAGCCGATTGTGCCTCGCTTGAAAGCGTGAAGCGTGTCTACTCCAAGGAGGAGGCTCTTTCGCAGTGCTCGGAGTACATCAAAAGCCGCAGACTTACCCGCCGAGAGTACGCAAATACAGCGCTTTCCGCGGAGTATGTTAAGGAAAAGAACGATCCCGAGGTTGCTTGTATCTGCTCAAGAGCCTGCGCTGAACTGTACGGTCTGAAGATACTGAACGACCGAATTGCCGACGCATATCCTAACTATACGCGGTTTATCTGTTTTTCAAGGGACTACATAGCTCCCTCCGATGCCGACACCATAAGCGTTTGCGTGGCAATTCCCAATACGCCCGGATCGCTGTACCGGATGCTTACAAAATTTTCCGTTGCGGGACTTAATCTCACCAAGATTGAAAATAAAAATATTGCGGGAAGTGACTTTGAGGTATTGTTCTACCTTGACTTTAAGGGAAGCTGTTCCGACAGTAAGGTGGTTTCGCTGCTTCACGATCTGGAAAACGAGATGACGTTTTTCCGTTTTCTGGGAAGCTTTAAAGAAGTTCTGTAACACGCTGAAAGGAGACAGGTATGAACGAAATAACCGTATCTGCAATAATAGCATGCGCCGGTAATTCTACACGCATGAACGGCGTAAACAAACAGCTTTGGGAGCTTGACGGTATACCAGTTGCGGCACGTTCCATGCTTGCTTTTGAGGGGATAGAGCAGGTGACGGAGATAATAGTTTCTGCGCGTGAGCAGGATATTCCGCTGATAGAGGAGCTTGCGGAAAAGTATGGTATCACAAAGTTCAGATGCGCAGTAAAGGGCGGTAAGACACGTCAACAGTCGGTGTTTGCGGCTTTCATGAAAACCAGCAAGGCGACTCGTTTTATTGCTGTTCACGACGGAGCGCGTCCGCTGGTCGATCCTGAACACATCAAAAAGTGTATCAAGGACGCTTCCGTATTCGGCGGCGCAGTTCTGGGAGTACCCGTAAAGGACACGATCAAGATTGTTGACGGAGGCATGATAGCAGATACCCTTGACCGCAGAAAGCTTTACAGCATTCAGACTCCGCAGATCTTCCGCAGGGATATTTATGTTAAGGGGATAAATTTTGCTCAGGACAACGAGCTTGACTTCACCGATGATTGTCAGCTTGCAGAAGCGGTAGGCGCGAAAATAAATCTTACCGTTTCAGATTACAAAAATATAAAAATTACAACTCCCGAGGATATTTTTATCGGAGAAGCGATTTTAAAATCTGTAAAACAGCGATAAAGATATAAGCAAACGAAAAACATTTATCAAAACGGAGGTTTATGCAATGATAAGAATAGGTCATGGCTACGATGTCCATAGGCTCACAGAGGAACGCAGACTTATTCTCGGCGGTGTGGAAATACCTTACGAAAAAGGTTTATTGGGACATTCCGATGCGGACGTGCTTATTCATGCAGTTATGGACTCGATGCTGGGGGCGCTTGCACTTGGGGACATTGGAAAACTTTTTCCCGACAGCGATATCCGGTATAAGAATGCGGACAGTTTAGAACTGCTTAAAATTGTCGTTGAAATTATTGCGGAAAACGGCTTCGGCGTGGGAAATATCGACTGCACAGTCATATGTCAGTCTCCGAAGCTTGCTCCGCATATTGAAAAAATGCGGAAAAATATTTCAGCTGCAACAGGCTGTGATATATCTCAGATAAGCGTTAAAGCCACCACCGAGGAGGGACTTGGCTTTACGGGAACGGGCGAGGGGATAGTCGCCCATGCGGTCTGCATATTGGCGGACAAAAACTGACGGCTATCACCTATTTAAGGTAACGGGCATACTATATTGCAGGGGCAGGAGCATTGCTTTAGGCGGCTCCACTCCTGCATTTTTCTTTTCATAATAAAGTTTTCCGACAAACGGAGAGGACAGGTAAATTATCCATGAAAAAATATATTATCTCTTTTGTTTCGGTTACAACCGCAATGAAAGCAAAGGCAGCTCTTCGCAGCTCCGAGCTTTACGCGGAGGTAGCCCGCACACCGCGCAATCTTGCGTCGGGCTGCGGCTACAGCGTTACTGTTGCGGGAGATATTGAGACGGCTCTGGCTTGTCTCGAAAGAAACGGAATAAAATACAAGGCTCTTACGGAAGTCAAATAATTTGATCCGGAAATCACACCTTCGGAATATGGAGGCTTTTAACGCAATGATAAATTTTGACAATTCCGCAACCTCGTTCCCGAAGCCCGATGTTGTGAAAAAGGCTGTGCTTGAAGCTATGACCCGTTTCGGCGGCAATCCCGGAAGAAGCGGTCATAAAATTTCCATCGAGACCGCCGAAGCAGTTTATTCCGCTCGCACTGCTGCCGCTGATTTTTTCGGTGCAGAATCTGATAACGTTGTTTTTACGCAGAACTGTACTCATGCACTCAACATGGCGATAAAAGGTACAGCTTCCGCAGGCTGTCATATAATAATCTCCTCCCTTGAGCATAATTCTGTTCTGCGTCCCGTTCATGCCCTTTCAAAGGGAACGTGCAGCTACAGCATTGCGCAGGTAAGCCAAAACGACGGCGAGACGGTGGAAAATTTCAACAAGCTTATTACTCCTCACACTAAGATCATTGCTTGTACTCTTGGAAGCAACGTTACGGGACAGATACTGCCGTTCCGCAGTATAGCTGATCTTTGCCGAAAGCACGAAATCTGTTTTATAGCCGATGGTGCGCAGGCGTGCGGAGTAATTCCCGTAAGCCTTTTGGACGGAATAAATATTCTCTGCACCGCGGGACATAAATCGCTTTATGGTCCAAGCGGAACGGGTCTGCTGGTCACAGACGGGAAATACAAGATTAAGCCGATAATGGAAGGCGGAACAGGCAGCGCCTCCATGGAAAAGGATCAGCCCGATCTTCTGCCCGACAGTCTCGAATCTGGAACGATAAATACCTCGGGAGCTATAGGCCTTGGTGCTGGAATAAGATTTGTAAAAAAACTCGGTATGGACAGAATATACGATCATGAAAACAAGCTTTGCCGCATATTTATACATGAAACAGAAAATATCGGCAGAATGACAGTTTACCGCGGCGAAACCGAAAATTATCTTCCAATCGTATCTTTTAACGTTGCGGGACTTTCAGCCAATGAAACCGCTGCAAAGCTGAGCGATATGGGATTTGCACTCCGGGGCGGACTTCATTGTTCGGGACTCGCTCATACGTCTCTCGGAACAGTTCCCGACGGAACGGTAAGATTTTCGCCATCGGTGTTCAATTCAGAAAAAGAAGTGTACTCGCTTGTTTCCGCAATAAAAAAAATTGCGGCGGAATCTGCATAAATAAAAAATGCCTTGAAGCTTTATGTCGACAGTACGAAGCTTCAAGGCATTAAATTTATTTTTGTTCTAAACTTGTCCGGTTTTACATAAGATTAAACATATCGGATAAAGGGAGCGGTCGGGACGTGAAAAACAGAGAATTGTTGTGCTATTTTGCAGGAAAAACAGGCAGCGCGGTAGGAAAATTTTCAAACGCGCAACTTGATGATATTCAGGAAATACGATTAAGAATAAATCGTCCTGCTGCTGTGTGTACCGAAGGAAAAATCCTCTACATTACGGAAAATGGACAACTTACATATAATTCCAAATCAGCAATAATTGTCTGTGAACAGGATCTGCGCCGTACCTTTGAAGCAGTCTGTCAGTATTCGGTGCACAGCTTTCAGAAGGAGATTTCACAGGGTTTCATTACTGTCAAGGGCGGACACAGGGTTGGATTCTGCGGAACTGCGGTAGTTCGGAACGGTACTGTGGAAAACGTAAAAAATATAAATTCGATGAATTTCCGTATCGCAAGAGAAGTCATAGGCTGTTCCGAAAAGCTTTTTGAGAGTTGCTTTTCTGGTGGACTTTGCAGTATTCTCATAGCAGGCATACCATCAAGCGGCAAAACGACAGTTCTTCGGGACTTGACGCGTATTCTCGGAGAACGATTCAAAGTTTCGGCAATTGACGAAAGAGGAGAAATTGCCGCTTTGTGGAACGGTATTCCTCAGAATGACATAGGTATAAACACCGACGTTTTTGACGGTTACGGCAAAGCGGATGGTATCTCCGCGGCAGTGAGAGTAATGTCTCCGCAGGTAATAGTGTGCGACGAAATAGGCTTGGCAGCGGATCTTTCCGCGCTCCGCGAAGCGGCTTCATGCGGAGTTTATGCAGCCGCTACGGTGCATGCGGCTGATATATCCGATCTTCTGCGAAGATTTACCAAGGACGGATTGGATTGCTTTGACAAAATAGCCTTTCTTTCGGGCATGGGAAAAATATCGTCAATAGTGAAAACACGTTCTGAACGGTTCGAAAAGGAATGATATGGTATGCTCAATATATTTAAAGTATCCGGACTGATAGTAATAATTGCAGCTTCGACGCTTGCGGGAAATTATTTTTCCTGTATGCTGAAATGCAGGCTGTCAAGTCTGAAAAAAATGAACTACATGATAGACGAAATTATAATGATGATACGGTTTAGGTCTCCCACAGTTTACGAGATATCGGAGGCTCTGGCGAAGTCGGAACGGTTCGTTTGGTTTGATTTTCTGGATAAAATATCCTCAACCGAAGGTGTGCCGTTTCAAATGAGCTGGTGCAAAGCGGTATTGGCAGATCCTCCGAAAGGCATGAAGGCAAGCGATATCGAGCTGTTATCCGATGTGGGCAGAAAGCTTGGTACAAGCGACGCTGAAAGTCAGATAAACACTCTGAAGCTTCAGCAGGCGGAGCTGGTATCCGCAATTGCCGCGGCGGAATCGGACTTTACCAAAAAGGGAAATCTGTACCGTTCAATGGGAGCGCTTACGGGAGCGTTTATTTCAATAATGCTGATATGAGCTATATGCCCGACAGCACAGGAGGTTAAATTGTGGAGCTTGATCTGATTTTTAAAATTGCGGGCGTAGGAATTATTGTGACTGTTCTTAATCTGCTTCTGAAAAAATCCGACAGAGACGAATACGCGCTGATGGTGACTATTGCGGGACTCATAGTTGTTCTGGCAATGATAATTAACGAGATAGCTGAGTTGTTTGAAACCGTAAGAACTGTTTTCGGATTCTAAAAAGACGGGACTGTTGATATGATTAATATAGTATCTGTTGCGGGAATATGCATAATAGCGACCGTTTTGTGCAAGCTTTTCAGTTCTGCGGGAAGCGAATATTCGCTGTATGTAAAGATTGCGGCTGCTGCTGCTTTAATGTCAGCTTTGATATTGTTTATATCGCCGATAGCGGAAACTGTCCGCAGTATTTACGAGAGAGCGGGCGCAGACGAGGAATATCTGACTATACTTTTCAAGGCTCTTGGGATATGCTATATCACGCAGTTTGCCTGCGATATTTGCAGGGACAGCGGTGAGAGCGCACTTGCTTCACAAGCGGAACTGGCGGGGAAGCTGTCGCTTCTGATTCTTGCTCTGCCGCTTTTCGATTCGCTGTCCGAGATCGTTTCGGGACTTATATGAGGACGTGTTATGAATACTGTTAAAAAAATTTTTGTGATTTTTATTATTGCGATTTTTACTCTGGATCAGCCGTTTGTGCTGTCTGTACAAGCTGTACATGAGGTACAAGCACAGGAAAATTCCGATATCGCGGAAGAATTGGGCATAGACACAAGCGGTCTAAACGATAATCTTACTCCTGAGGCAAGGGATCTGCTGGAGGAGAACGGTCTTACCGTGGACAACCCCGAAGCTATGGCAGAAATTACTCCCAAGGATGTTTTTTTGTATGTATGGGAGGAATTCAAAAAAAGTCTTGTAAGACCATTGGCTGTACTTGTGTCGCTGCTGGCAGTGATACTGATATCCGCGCTTATTGAGGGCATGGAAGACAGCATACCGAATAAAAGCTTATCCAAAATATTCGGGGTGATATGCGTACTTATCTCGGTGGGGATCATCTCGGAGTCGGTTTCGGGCAGCATAAGCCGAGCTGCAGAAGCGCTCAATTCGGGCGGGACATTCATGATAGGCTATGTTCCCGTTTTTGCGGGAATAACGGCTTCTTCGGGGGGGATTACTTCGGCTGTGGCATACAATATGCTTGTCGTTCTTGTGGCGCAGGTTACAGTACAGCTTTCCGGAGAAACAATAGTACCCGCTCTGTCGGTATGTATGGCAATGGGGATAGTTGAAGCGATAAACCCCGGTTTCAGACTTTCGGGTATTACGGAAGCTCTGAAAAAATCGGTAACGTTCATAATGGGGTTTATCATGACTATTTTTATTGGATTGCTGTCTCTCCAGAGCATAGTGGGAGCTTCTGCGGATACGCTGGGTGTAAAGGCGGCAAAGTATGTAGTTTCCAACTTCATACCCGTTATAGGCGGCGCGGTGGCAGATACATACGCCACGGTGAAAAACAGTCTGGGACTTCTCCGCGGAGGGGTAGGCTTTGTCGGTATCGCAGCCATATTTGTAATGGTACTGCCACCTGTGCTGGACATAACCGCAATGCGCCTTGTATTCGGCGCGGCGGACGTTGCGGCGG
>CAMWRN010000128.1 GCA_947176675.1 uncultured Clostridia bacterium
CGCTTTGCCCGCTGAGACGCACCCCTCGCCGCTTACCGAGGCCGGAAGTGTGTTGTTTGCATATGCAGCAATGAATTCCGCAGAATTTTTATCAATATTTGTAAGAAGCTTGTACGCCCGAACTGCACCCGTCATTAGAGCGGCGTTGGGATTGATTATCGGCAGATCAAGACCGTTCGTCAATGCCATTTGCAGGAAGTTGCAGTTTACCAGCTCTCGGCTCGGAAGACCGAAAGAAATGTTGGATACTCCCAGCACGGTTTTGAGTCCAAGCTCGGTCTTAACGCGGTTAAGCGCTTTCAGCGTTTCCATGACCGCTGCCTGCTCCGCCGAAGCGGTAAGGGTCAGACAGTCGATGAAAACGTCCCACTTCGGTATGCCAATCTCCTCCGCTCTGCCGAGAATTTTCTCTGCGATTTCAAACCGTCCCTCCGCAGTTTTGGGTATTCCGCCCTCATCGAGGGCAAGTCCAACAACCGCCGCACCGTATTTTTTAACAATAGGAAGTATAGCCTCCAGCGAACCCTCTTCACCGTTTACAGAGTTTACGATAGGCTTGCCGTTATAGACCCGCAAAGCAGCCTCCAAAACATCGGGACGTGTAGAATCAAGCTGCAATGGCAGGTCTGTCACTCCCTGTAAAGCCTTGACGACCTTTACCATCATTTCCTTTTCGTCGATGTCTGGCAAACCCACATTTACGTCAAGAATATCCGCACCCGCGTTTATCTGCTCGATAGCCTGTCCCAGAATATAGTCTACGTCCCCCCGTTTCAAAGCCTCCTTGAAAAGCTTTTTACCGGTAGGGTTGATACGCTCACCGATAATTCTCGGCTGATCTATCACCACTGTTTTTGCGGGACTGCACACCGCTGCTTCAATAGTCGGAAGCTGAGGAGTATATTTCATATTTTTCAGACGGTTCACCACTGCACGGATAAATTCGGGATCAGTTCCGCAGCAGCCGCCTGCAATTTTTACGCCGTACTTAACAAGATTTGCCATACTTTCTGCAAAATCCTCCGGAGTAACGTCGTATTTATTGGTGATAGGATCGGGAAGCCCCGCATTTGGCTTGATGGCAAGGGGCAGAGTCGTCCATTTGGAAAATTCAGCCACAACGGGTTCAAGCTCTTTCGGACCGAGAGAGCAGTTCACACCGATCGCATCAACGCCCACCCCCTCCATAGTAATAGCCATTGCAGACACCGAACAGCCGGTGAACGTCCGAATGTTCTGCTCAAATGTCATAGTGGTGATTATTGGCAGATCGCTGTTTTCCTTTGCGGCAAGCACCGCCGCTTTCAGCTCGTAAAGGTCGGTCATTGTCTCACAGGCGATAAGGTCAACGCCTGCATTTACGGCTGCATCGACCTGTTCCTTGAAAATGTCGTAAGCCTCCTCAAATGTCAAACTGCCTGTAGGTTCGAGAAGCTGACCTATGGGACCCATGTCAAGAGCGACCAAAGCTCTGTCCCCACAAGCCTTTTTAGCTATGCCAACAGCGGCAGAGATTATTTCCGCAACACTTTTTCCTGTTTCGGCCATTTTGTAACGGTTGCAGCCGAATGTATTTGCGCAAACGATCTGCGCCCCTGCTGAAACATAAGCGGAATGAATATCGTATATCCAGTCCGGCTTGTCAAAGTTGAGCATTTCGGGGATACCGCCCGTTTCCATACCTTTTGCCTGGAGCATTGTACCCATTGCTCCGTCCCAGAAAACAAACTCGTTATCCTTTAAAAGCTTGTAAAAATTTTCTTTTTTATTCATTGCATCTTCCTCCTGTTTGTCTGAATGTACATTTATCACGCATACTGCACGTCCCGCAGCCACGCCGCTTTTGGGGTATGGGTTTTTCCGAAATCCCTATGACCGCAGTCACCGACTTTGTTGGAGCAAGCAGTCCGCCGTCCGTAACGCACACACCCACGGTACGCATGGCGTTCACCGCCGCAAGGAAGTCCCCCTGACATTCCAAAGGGAAATCGCCGTACCCGGGAGAGAAACGCCATGTGGTAAACTTACCTGCAAACCGCTCCCCTATCTCCTTTTCGGCAATGTCGCAGACCTGCTCCACCGCTGCGGAAGCCATAGCGTCGGCAGTAAGAGCCTTTGCCATATCCTCTGCCTGCACTGTGCGTAGAAGCTTGTCCACACCGTCCCCGAGTGTAGCGCACAGAAGAGCAGTCCCGAAACAGCCGTTAAGATGTTCGGAAATATCTTTCCCCCGCAGGACAAGCTTGTGTCCAGCAAGCGTGACGGTATCCTCGGAAATATCCGCAATATCGGCGTATATCCAATAGAATTTCGGATTTGCGGCGGCAATAAGACGGCTTTCACACTCGTCCGCCAGTACAGAAATATTTTCGGGAGGTTCTCCACGCAGACCCATGTACCGAAAGGCTTCGGCACGGTTTATCTTCGTTAATTCTATCATAGTTAAATCCTTTTGTTTTATTTTTCGGTAAAACAAAATTTACCGTAATAATCATTTATAGTATATCCTTTATCCTACTGATTACATATTCCGCTCTGCTTTCCAGTTCGGGAAGAGCGTCGACGGGAAAATATTTCAGACAACGGCTCTCGCTGTCATTTATCCGCAGTTCCCCCGACACGACCACCGCCTTGTACAAAACAATAACGGTGTACGTTTCGTCTCCGTTGGGATAACGGAAAAACAGATCCTTGCCTGACAATACGGTAAGCAGTTCAAAGCGTTCCGCTTTTAGCCCCGCTTCTTCCCATAATTCACGGGCAGCGGTTTCCTCAAGACTTTCGCCAAACTCCATGCCTCCGCCAATAATGCCCCATGTGTTAGTATCGCTACGCAAATTCAGAAGTATTTCATTTTTATCATTCAGTACAATAATTGTCGCGCCAATATTTATTATCGGCTGATGTCCGATATATTTTCGCAGTTCTGATATGTAGCTCATATTGTCCTCCCAATAAAACTGATTATTTTCTGAATATGTCAAGGGAATGGCTGGTAACTCCCGCCATATCTTCACGTTCACAAGTAGCAAAATGGTACTTCAAAAACAATTCAAAGGTATCATTATCCATTTTGTCTATCGCATCACGCAAAAGCCGTGCACAGCCGTCCGAAGCGACATAATGCAGGCGAGTTGTGGGAAATACCGACATAAGTTCGTCAATATCCTCCTTGCGAACAAGCTCGAACAAGTCCTTCGGTTCGGATATTGCAGCAAATGTGACCGAATCAAGCAACCCGTTTTTAATGTATTCGGCAACATTGATATTCCCGCGATTGAAGCCCTCGTCAATGAGACAGCCATCGGATATAACATATGCGGCAAAAATGATACCGCCCGATTTTGTAACACGAATTGCCTCGCTCAACGCCTGACGCTTGTCTTCGTCGTTATAAAGATGATACAGCGGACCCAACAGCAGCGTAATGTCATATTTGTTGTCGGGGAAAGCTGACAAATCCAAAGCGTTGCCCTGCGTAACGGTTATTTTTTCGTCGGGCATCGTATTTTTACGGAAAACCTCTATGTTATGCTCAACCAATTACACCGCGTCAACAGTATAGCCCTGACGTGCCAACGCATGAGAGTACCGTCCTGTTGCCGCGCCTATTTCAAGGACGTTGTCTCCCTCGCGTATGTATTTCTCAATATACCGCATAGTTGTGAGGAACTCCACCGTTCCGTGCTTCAATTCCAAACGGCTGTTTTCGTCGTAGGAATTATAGTAGTCAATTAAATACTGATTTTCTTTCATATTGCACCTCTTAAAAATATTTTTTGTAATAAAAATGTTACTCATTCTTCAAGTCCTTTGCAAATGCGACCATGCTTTCAGCTTCAAAAAATCCCTGCTTTTTGTAAAACTTATACGCAGGCATATCCTTGCCTGTCAGCAGAAATAAGTGTGTAAGACCCAGTTTACTGCAAGCATTTTCTATCTCGGCCACAAAAAGAGTACCTATTCCCTGTCCCTGATTTTCGGTACTGATACAAAGCTCATCGATAAAATATTCCGTGCCTGTGTACCAATGCTTGATATGTCCCATGGAAATGCCTATCAGCTCGTTTCCCTCGTACAATCCAAAGGTCAGTGAATTATCCTGTCCAACCAAATCGTGAATATATGACCGTAACTGATTTTCGTCTGACCAATCGTCATTCCACGGCTCTTTGGTAAAAACGCTTGCAAACAGTTTTCTGATAATGTCGGAATTGCTTTCGTCCAGCCGCTTGAAGCTATATTTTATTGTATCCATTTTATAACAACGTTCCTTTCACGCACACATTTCAGCAAAATTTCGAGTATTCGGCAAAGAAAAACAAAGGCAAGTCGCTGTTTTTATTTTTTCCGTCATACGACACAGGTTCACAGACTTCCTTTAGCATAAATTCGTTTTTTGAGCTATTGTATCGTTCATTTTTCCCTCAACTCCTTAATACGGATAAAAATTTATTATATTTATATTCCCTCTATTTGCACCTGCACGTTATTTATAAATCGACAGACATGAAATCCGTCACAAACGGCGTGATGTACTTGAACAGCAAGCGGCAAGTATGTTTTTCCGTTTTCGCTAAAATATTTTCCTATCGTAAAAATCGGGAGCAAATATCTGAAATCGGAAACATTAAGATTAAATCCGTCAAATGCAGTCCAAGGTATCATTGAAACGGTAAAGACGTTTTTCGGAACGTCCGGCTTTGCCCAAAACAATTCTATATTGCCGTAATTTAAAATATCTTCATTGTAGTTTCGGCAAAAAGTCTCGTAATCCTCCGAGTATTCCGTCCAGATATTTGAAAAGGTTTCGCTCTCCTTGTGAAATACCGTATAGCAAGGCTCCATATTGGAGTAAATAACCAATTCATCATTATCGTTAAAGGCTGTTCTGAACTGCTCATAGGAATTTACAGCCTTTGTAAGTACATACAGCATTGCAGGATATAACTTCAGCCCTTTTGCCAAAATATTTGTAATATCAAGCTTTACCGTCATGCTGTATGTACACGGTACTGCCGACAGGTAATGTTCAAAATACTGTCTGCGTTTCCATTTGTTTTTATCAATAATTGTGTAATTCAAGTCGAACCTCACCCCAACTCTTTATAATACGGACAAATATCCTCATAATGCCCGTCCTTCATTCGGAAACCCTTGGGGATAGTCCCCAACTGCTTAAACCCCAGCCGCTCATAAAGATTTCTTGCATGAGTGTTAGTCGCGACCACCGCATTGAACTGAAGTACCCTGAACCCGCACCGTTTTCCCTGAACAAGACAGTCCTCCACAAGCTTTCTTCCGATATGATAACCGCGGAATTCATTTTTTACCGCAAAGCTTGCGTTGCAGATATGTCCGCACCGTCCCACATTGTTGGGGTGAAGAATGTACAGTCCCATGACCTCCTGCCTGTCAATATCGAACGCCACGCCGCAGTAGCTCTGCTCCCTAAAAAAGTTTGCCCCCGTGACCTCGTTCAGACGCTCCTCCTGCGGAAAAGCTATGCCCTCCTCCACAACCTCGTTCCAGATCTCGATCATTTCGGGAAGATATTTTCCTATATAATTTCTTATTTCGATTTGCATAAGTGTTCCTCCAAATATTTTTTTATTTCGTCCTCAGTCAACTTTCTGACCTGGGTATCGGGGTGCTCCCTGTACTCCACGATCTCAAATATCGAAGACATTTTTTCGCAAGATTTTTCCCTATTCTTTTTCAAAAAAACGTGCAAATCGGAAATATCCGCGAAAATTTTATATGACTTCCTACCGCCCATGCTCGTTATCTCGTAAATGCCGCAGGACTTTTTCATTGTAAAATCTGCCGTCCGCAGATAGAGTCTTGCTTCGTCAAGTGATTTGAACGGGAAATTCCACCTCTGCAAGCCACGGACTTTATCCCTCTCAATGCATATACACCTGCCGCAAGTCCCACATATGTACTGGGTGTGGTTTTTAAGGCAGTCCTCCGCTTTTAACAACGGGGTTATCCTGCTTTTTTCCGAATAACATTCGGGACACATTTTTATACACCTCTTTGCTTTTTCCGCAGCTTTTTTGACAGCTTATTGACCGTTTTTTCTTTTTTCTGTACTCTTTCCCCGCGCTTTTCCGAAATAAAAACGTAATATCCGTTTATTTCGAGTATCCTTACACCGCCAAAAATTGAAGTAAGCTTATTTTTATACCAATCAGGTCTTTTTGTGACCATTATCATTTTTCCGCCTAATACCAGCTTCTTAAATCCCACTTCAATAAAGCGCCTGGGTACTGAAAAATCAGTATGGTACGGAGGATTTGATAAAATCAAAGTAAAATCGTTATCCTGTATATTGCAAAAACCATCGCTTATCTTAATATCTATATTCGGTACACCGTTAAGCTTTGCATTTATTTTTGCCTGTTTCACCGCACTTTCGGAAATATCGCACATTGTAACCCTTTCATAACCTATCAGCTTGGCTGCCAGTATTCCCACAACACCGTACCCGCAGCCCATATCCAATATTTTATCGCTCGGTAAAAAATCCACCGCAGACAGCATAGCCAATGTACCGGTATCAATGTTATTCGGCGAAAAGTTTGAAGGGTCTGTTTCAAACCTCAGGCTCACATTTTTTATCTCTGTTAAAATCATACTGCACCTCGCTATGTTACATATTTTCTCCTGTCAAACATTCTTTTTGAAAATATTATCGTTACTCTCAATTCTTTTCATTGCAAGCTTTAAAATATTCTCGCACCATAGCTGCGTTTTTTCTACGTCGGAGCATAGCTCCGAAACGATATCATTTCCCTCTTTTATCGCCCTTTGATATTGTTCTTCAGACAATTCTCCCGACTTGTAAGCTGCGTCCAATTCGTCGCGGTCTTCCATGATAACATCGCCCTCAACATCAAACACAACGTCCAAATACTGATCCGTGAAATAAGCTATGCCGTCCTCATCATATCCCCAACCGTCAATAACGTCAACGTACCATATCGAAACCGATTTGGAATATTTTACGCCCTGAACCGTTCGGGATTCCGGTAGAAATTTTGCCGTTATCGCCCTATACTGATT
>CAMWRN010000129.1 GCA_947176675.1 uncultured Clostridia bacterium
TCCTTACTGTAGTCAATAATACAGAGTATATTATATCACATTTTCCGTTCTTTTGCAATATTTATTACAAAAAAATCCACCGCGCTTTTGAGTAATATTATTAACATTCTTTAAAATAATTTCAAACAGTGCCTTTCAAACATTTCCTGAAGCGCAATAAGAATGCCCATTCTTCCGGTAGTATAGGTCAGACCGCCCTGAACAAACGCGGCAAACGGTTCGCGCAGAGGAGCGTCTGCTGAAAGCTCTATAGATGCGCCCATATTGAACGCTCCCGCCGCCATGATCACCTGAGAATCATAGCCGGGCATCCCCCAAGGTTCGGGAGTCACAAAGCTGTCAATGGGAGAACCCTTCTGAATGCCCTGGCAAAACGCAGTAAGATTGTCCGCATTTTTCATCAGCACAGCCGTAATAATATCTCCTCGCTTGTCGCTTTTCTTGGGAAAACACTCAAATCCCAGCAAAGTCATTATCTCGCTCGTAAAAGCGGCAACCTTTACAGCATTGGCGACAACCTCCGGAGCAAAGAAAAGACCCTGATACATAAGTTTGTTCTGGTTAAGAGAACAGCCTACTTCCTTGCCCATACCCACGCAGGTAAGCCGATAAGCGCACTGCTCCACAAGCTTTTTGCTTCCAGCGATATAACCGCCCGTCTCAGCGATTCCCGCGCCCGGATTTTTTATAAGAGAACCGATAATAAGATCCGCACCGGACTGTAAAGGTTCTTTAATTTCCACAAATTCGCCGTAACAGTTGTCCACCATGACCACAATATTCGGATTTGCGCCCTTAGCCGCCTTAACAATCTCGGCGATACCGTTCAGCGTAAGAGTAGGTCTGAGGGAATATCCGCGTGAACGCTGTATGTACGCAACCTTGGCGTCCTTGACTTTTTTGAATATCTCTCCAACATCGGGCTTTCCGTCGGGAAGAAGCTCAACCTGGTCGTACTCCACGCCGAAATCTTTCAGAGAACCGTTTCCGCTGCCGCGAAGTCCGATAACTTCCTCAAGAGTATCATATGGAGTGCCTGTAAGGCTAACAAGCTTGTCACCCACACGAAGCACTCCGAAAAGCGCGCAGGTAAGCGCATGAGTGCCAGACACAAAAGTGTGACGGACGAGAGCGTCCTCCGCCCCGAAAACGTCCGCATAGACCTTATCAAGCGTGTCCCTGCCAACGTCGCCGTAACCGTAACCTGTCGTACCCGCCATACACGCCGTGCTGACTTTGTTGTTTATAAACGCTTTCAGCACCTTTTCACCATTCAGACGAGCGATCTTGTCTGTCTCGGCAAACGCCGCTGAACAGTTTTCCTCCGCCTTTTCGGCAAGCTTAAGAATTCTTTCGTCTATCTCAAAACCCTTTTCCTCAACGGGCTTCGGATCAAAAATTTCTGCCATAATATCAACCTTTCATTTCGTATAGTATATCTTCACCGATCGGTTCAAAGCCTATCGTTTCGTAAAAAGAACGCCTGTGATCCAACGCGAAAAGATATGCATTTTCACTGTGTTCCTCGGCTTCACGGCCAATCAGCCGCAAAAGCTTTCGCGCCGTTCCCCTGCCTCTTTTGGCTCTCACCGTAGCAATATGAGACAAGAAAATAAATCCATTTATGTTAAATTGCTGTGTAACCGTAGTACCCTCATAAAGATACAATTTTGACACATTATGCCTGATTCTGTGGGAGATATCCACATACCAATCGTCATATGAAAGCATATTGTCAAAGCATTCATTCAGTATTTTAAAACAATTTTTTATACAGCTATTTACCTTTACACGGCTAATGTTTATGTCTGTTTTTCCGGATTTTACATGAAACAGGGTTCTGTGCTTTGCCTGATATTGCCTATCAAGCTGTAACAGCATTTTGTTGTCAATTTCGACTGTAACAGGTTTTGTCATATTTATAAACATCTCCGTCTCGTCACAGTCGATATTTCCGTCTATAACCATACTTGTATTGTAAATATGAATTATACCATTACCGCAGGAGTAAAATCTACAGAAGTCATAGTTCCCGCCGTAGGCATAATATGCAGCCAATATTTTCCTTCCGTAATACGAATCGGTAACATCGTCCGAAACAACCTCAAAAATCTGTTTTATCAAAGCGTACACATCTTTTCAAGCATTAGCTTTGCCAGCTTTTCGCAATCCTCAAGATCGGAAAGCTTGACTACGCATGACGGCGAATGCAAATAACGGCAGGGCGCGGAAATTGCAATAGTACGAACTCCTCCGCGTGAAATGTGAATGGAACCGCTGTCATTGCCCCCTGCGACCATAGTTTTTGTTTGCCAGCCTATTTCGTTCTCGGACGCGAGCTTGTGTGAAAGCCTGTACAGCTCCTTATCGTAGATCGTTGAGCGATCCATGTGTGACACGACCGCTCCCCTGCCCAGCTCGCAGCAGCGCTTCTCTCCCGAAGCAAGTGGAATATCCGCTGATGTTGTAGCTTCAAGAACAATGGCAAGATCGGGTTCAACGCTATAGGCGGCTGTTCTCGAACCGCGAAGCCCCACTTCCTCTTGAACAACAAAAGTAAACACACAGTCGTACGGCAGTTCGGACTTAATAAGATCTATCATAACCGCGCAGCCGAAGCGGTCGTCGATTGCTTTCCCTTTGACAAAGCCGTCCCCGAAAACGGAAAATTCGGAATAAAAATGCACAAAGTCGCCTAAAGCAACAAGCTTTTCGGCAGCCGACTTATCCTCCGCTCCGATATCCACATACAAAGCGGAAAATTTCGGTGCGGTCTTTTTTTCGTCAGCGGACAGGTTATGCACCGCCTTTGCACCGATAACTCCGCAGATATCGCTGTCTCCCACGCGAACGGGTCTGCCTATCGCAACCCGCGGGTCGATTCCACCCACGGGGGAAACCGTAATCGTTCCGTCGGACTTCACCGATGTAACAACCATTCCAACCTCGTCCATATGGGCGGAAACCATGACCTTTTTGGAAGCGGCGGAAGTGCCTTTTTTCTCGGCGATGATGTTTCCGAGAGGATCGACACGGCAGTCACAGAATCCCGAGATTTCAGACAAAATAAAATCCCTAACCCTGTTTTCGTCACCCGAAGTACCGTTTAGTCGGCATAGCTTTTCAAGAAGTTCTATCGTCATGATACCACCTCCATAATATAGGCGGCAATAAGCTGCGCCGTATTTTCAACATCGGAAAGGGATATTACTTCAACAGGCGTGTGCATATACTTCAAAGGTATTGATAAGGTTACAGCCTTTACCCCGCTCTTATTTACGGAAAATCTGTCCGCATTTGTGCCTGTAGTGCCGCTCATCACTTCGATCTGATAGGGCAAGCTATTTTTTTCCGCAACGGCTTTAAGTCTTTGAGAAAGCTCCCTGTCCAGCACCGGAGAAAAGCCTATCATACATCCTCCGCCCATTTTTCCGCACTTTAACTCGGAGTCGTCCACAGTAAGAGCGAAGCTTACGTCCACCGCTATTGCGATATCGGGTTCAATGTCGTATGCTCCGATTTTAGCGCCACGCTCGCCAACCTCTTCCTGAGTTGAAAACATTACCGTTAGTTCGCATTGTAAAGCTTTGTCATTTACAAGTTCCAAAGCACGCAGAATAGCCGCCACACCGCAGCGGTCGTCCAGAGCCGCACCTGTTATCCTGTCTCCCTGCAATTTTTCGCATCTTGACGAGAACACAATCTTATCACCGAGAGAGATCATTTCTTCCGCACGCTCTTTGGACAAACCAACGTCCACACATATATCCTCCATTTCAGGAACCTTGCTTTCATCTGTCTCAAGATGGGGAGGTATCGCGCAGATCACGCCGTCAAGCGGCTTACTGCCAAGGACTGTCACCTGCTGTGCAAGCAGCAATCTGCGGTCTATCCCGCCGCAGCCCGCAATCTTCAGAAATCCGTCGTCGGTGATGTGAGTCACCGTAAAGCCTATCTGATCGATGTGAGCGTCCAACAAGATGTGCGGCTTTGAGCCTTTGCAGCCAAGCCGCCCTATAACGTTACCGTTTTTTATAAAGCAGTCGTCCGTATAACTTTTCAGCATGGACAGCGCAAGTTCCGCGGCGTTTGTTTCATCGCCCGAAACGCCCCGCGCGTCCGCAAGAGACATTATGCTCTTTTCCAAATCCATATTATTATTCATTCCTTTTTTATTTCAGTGCGTTAACGATACTTTTGTAATGCCGTCCCCGTTCCTCAAAATTTTTGTACATATCAAAGCTTGCGCTTGCGGGTGAAAGCGTTACAACATCGCCGCTCTGAGCGTTTTCATGTGCGGCGTTCACCGCTTCCTCCATAGTTCTGACTCTTACAATGCGGCACTTTTCCGCGCTGTAGTGAGGATATGCTCTGACAGCCGATTCAATGCTATCAGCAGTCTCACCCAGAAGAACCAGCGTTTTTACATAGGTGTTTATCGGCTCTGCAAGCTGACCGTAATCAAGCTTTTTGTCAGAACCGCCCGCAATAACAATAATACGCCTTCCAAACGCGTTCAAACCGGCGATAACGCTTACGGGACTGGTCGCAATGCTGTCGTTGTAGTACCGCACGCCGTCCAGCTCGCGGACGAATTCTATGCGGTGTTCCACCCCGCCGAACTCCCTTGCAGTCTCGGCAAAGGCTTCGTTGGGAACGTCCCCATGCAGCAGGGATATCGCCGTCAGATAGTTCTCTACATTATGCAGACCGGGAATTTTTATGTCGTCCTTATGAACAATTTTCTCTGTGGTGTTACCGTCCGTAAAACAAAGCCAGCTGTCACTGTTCAGAAAAGAACCACGGATAGGCTTCTGAGTTCTGCTGAATTTGTACAGATCGCCGCGGACATACTCAGAAAGCCTGTCAGTATCGGCATTGTCCATATTCAAAACTGCTCTTGAAAAAGCGTTCTGGTGAAGAAGAATATTCAGCTTTGCGCCGATATACTCCTCCATGGAGCTATGCACGTTAAGATGGTCAGGGTAAATATTGGTTATCGCCGCACTGTCGGGAGACCTGCGCATACTGATAAGCTGAAAGCTTGAAAGCTCCACAACGGCAGCGTCGTCTTCATTTATTTCCTCAATTATCGGCAAAAGCGCGCGCCCGATGTTTCCGCCCTTATGTACGGTTTTTCCGCTTCTGGCAAGAGTTTCCGCGGTTATGGTCGTAGTGGTTGTTTTTCCGTCCGTACCGGTTATTGCATACAGCTTGCATGGGCACAGGTCGAAAAACACCTCCATTTCGGAAGTAACGGTCACTCCCATAGCTCTCGCTTTTTTAAGCTCAGGAATATTCCAGTACACTCCCGGCGCACGGAAAACAATATCGCTGTCATAGATCGGATCGAGGTACTTTTCGCCCAAGGACAGCGTTGCCCCAGCGGCTTCAAACTCACTGACAATTTCACCTGCCGCCGATTTTTCCTTGCGGTCGCAGACGGTCACGTCAATACCTTTTTTCAGAAAAAGCCGTATAACATCGTTATTTGTAACGCCCATACCGATAAAGGCGACCTTTTTATCCTTTATTTCCAAGAAAAACTTTTCGGCTTTTGTCATGCCTATGTTCACTCCAATACTAATTTTGCATACATATCTTATTATATCCAATTTTTCCGAAAATAGCAACAAAAGACATAGAAATTTAAGTATTTTCATAATTATTACTAAGAAATGAGGGATAAACATTGAAAATTTCTATGAACCGTATCGCCAAAGACACCGCACGGCTTACCGCAGTCTCACTTATATTGCAGGGACTGGGTCTGTGGCTGAACATTTTTATATCGAACAAGCTGGGAACAGCCTCTGTGGGGGTAATGACTCTTATAACCTCGCTGTTCGGATTTATTATGGTGCTTGCCAACGGAAACATTTTCATCTCCACCAGCCGCTTTGTTTCAGAGGAATTAGGCGCGGGAAACGGCAACGTCCGCAGAATAATGAAGCTTTCACTTGGATTTGCCGTGACGCTTTCCTCAGCTTTTGCTCTCGCTTCCTTCGGACTTGCTCGAATTATTGCTGATCATGTTTCCCAGACTCCCGAGCTTGCATTGTCGGTCAGGATAATTGCTCTGTCGCTTCCTCCCGCGGCGTTCGGATCTTGTATAAGGGGATACTTCAACGCAGTAAGGGACGTACGCATACCTTGCTTTGGAGATATTATAGAATTTTCCGCCAAGTGGGTGTCTCTTACTGTCGGGGTAATTTTCCTGCTTGACCGCGGGTTAAGCGTTTACATATTGATATCGTCTTCAATACTTATCGGAGAAGTTGTCAGCTTTGTATACTATGTAGTAAAATATCTGCCTGAATACCGCCGTTTTTCGGCATTGCCAAACGGACAGCCGAGGATAGAAAAAATTTCCTCCTATCTGAAGCTTTCACTGCCTATTGTTGCGGGAGGATACGTTCAAATGATAATGTCATCACTGAACGAAGCCCTCGTACCGGTTGCTCTGCTGAAATACAACGCTTCCGCCGAACGCGCCATGAGCGAATATGGAATGTTCGAAGCAATGATAATCCCAACAGTTTTCTACCCTGCGGTAATTCTAACCAGTCTGTCAAACATTATCATACCCGAAATTGCGAGGGCTAAATCCTCGAAAAACGTCGAAAGAGTACAAAATCTTATAAAGAAAAGTCTTATCAGAGCGTTTGCGTACTCATTTTTTGTTTCGGGAATGCTGCTTGTCATGGGAAAAAATATCGGACAGATACTATGTCCCTCGGACAGCCTTGTCAGCGAGACCCTTGTGAAGATGTTTCCCGTTGTACCGTTTATCTACCTTGAGATCGTTCTGGAGGGTATTATAAAGGGACTTGGCAGACAGAATTTTTCCACCGTAAACAGCCTCTGCGAATACGCGATACGGATAGTCTGCGTGATAGTTTTTGTTCATCTTTACGGCTTCACAGGCGGACTGATCTCGTACTACGCCAGCAACGTGTACAGCCAGATTGTCCGCGGGATATTTGTTTTTCACGCCGCGGAGCTCCGCTT
>CAMWRN010000130.1 GCA_947176675.1 uncultured Clostridia bacterium
CCCATAGCCGCAAAGACAACGGCAAATTCCTGGCCGCTTTCCTCGGCAATTTCAGCCTGACGAACTATCTGTACCGCAAGCTTGTTGTGAGAAAGTCCAGAACCCGAAAAAATTGGAAGCTTCTGTCCTCTGATAAGGGTCATAAGCGCATCAACGGAAGAAATTCCAGTATGAATATAGTTTCTCGGATAGGAACGCGAAACAGGATTGAGTGGCTTTCCATTTATGTCAGCGGTTTTCTCGGCATAAATTTCCCCAAGACCGTCAACAGGTCTGCCAGCACCGTTGAAAACTCTTCCGAGTATCTCAGGCGAAAGAGGCATTTCCATAGGCTTGCCCATAAACCTTGTTCTTGTATTTTTCAGGGATAAGCCGTTCGTGCCCTCAAATACCTGCAAAACGGCTTTATTTCCCGAAATTTCAACCACACGTCCTATTCTTGCAGAACCGTCATCAAGGCGAATATCCACAACCTCGTCGTAAGACGCACCTTCAACGCCGTCAAGAACAACAAGAGGTCCGTTAATTTCATTTAATCCAACATATTGCAGATTCATTACTTTACGACCTCCGTTTCCAGCCTAATTATCTGCTGTGAGATTTCGTTGGCAAGCGTTTTAAAGAGCTGAGGTTTATCGTTTGGAATATCATATTTCATCTTAATTACCTTTTCAAACAACCCTGTACCTGTTAACGCATTTACCGTAACTCCCCTGCTCACAGCTTCCGCACATTTGTCATACAGCTCCAGAATTATCCCCATCATGCTGAACTGTTTTTCAAGAGGAACATAGGTATCGTCCTTATGGTAAGCGTTCTGCTGTAAAAATCCCACGCGAACAACACGTGCGATCTCGATAACAAGCTTTTGGTCTTCTGGAAGAACGTCCGAACCGATAAGCTTTACAATCTCCATAAGCTTATTTTCCTCATGGAGAATATTGGAAATCCTCTGCCGACACATCAGAAAATCGGAACTTACCTTTTCACTGTAATAGTCTTCCAGATCGTCAATATATTCGGAATAGCTATCATTCCAGTTAATGGCAGGATAGTGTCTCGCATAAGCCAAAGACTTATCAAGCGCCCAGAAGCAGCGCACAAAACGCTTGGTGTTCTGGGTAACAGGCTCTGAAAAGTCCGAACCCTGCGGAGAAACAGCTCCTATTATCGAAACGGAACCCTCCTTGCCGCTTAAAGTCTCAACATATCCGGCGCGTTCGTAGAACTCGGAAATTCTTGACGGCAAATATGCGGGAAAGCCTTCCTCCGCTGGCATTTCTTCAAGACGTCCGCTTATTTCACGAAGTGCTTCCGCCCAACGCGAAGTGGAGTCCGCCATAATAGCGATGTGATAACCCATATCGCGGTAATATTCCGCAAGTGTGATACCTGTGTATATAGAAGCTTCACGGGCAGCAACAGGCATATTTGAGGTATTTGCGATAAGCACTGTTCTGTCGGTAAGAGCCTTTCCGGTGCGTGGATCCACAAGCTCGGAAAATTCCTCAAGGACCTGAGTCATCTCGTTTCCGCGTTCGCCGCAGCCGATGTATACAATAATATCCGCGTCGCACCATTTTGCAAGCTGGTGCTGAGTCATAGTCTTGCCTGTTCCGAAACCTCCCGGAACAGCGGCAGTACCGCCCTTTGCAATGGGAGCAATAGTATCTATAACACGCTGTCCAGTAACAAGAAGCATACTGATAGGCAGCCTTTCCTTAAAAGGACGGCTTTTTTTGATAGGCCATTTTTGAACCAGTGTAAGCTCAACGGTTTTGCCGTCGTCGGTTTTAAGTTCAATAATTTTATCTGTGATTTTACGCCAGCTACTTTTGGCAGTCCACACAACCTCGCCGCTCAAATTTGGCGGCACCATACAGCGATGCTCTATAACCGGTGTTTCGGGACAAGTCGCGTAAATTTGTCCTCCCTCAAGACGATCGCCCACTTTTACGGTTATCGTTACATCATACCTTTTTGACGTGTCCAGAGCGGGAACGTTTGCTCCCTCGGCAATAAATGCTCCGCTGAGCTCCTCAAGTTTTTTAAGAGGACGCTCAATACCGTCAAAAATATTTGATAATATTCCGGGACCAAGCGTTGCGGACATAGGCATACCGCTGCCCTCAACCGGTTCACCGGGTTTCAGTCCCGTTGTAGACTCATATACCTGAATAGTCGTCTCCTCCGAGCTTATGCCTATGACCTCGCCGATAAGCCGTTTTTCGCCGACGTACACCATTTCAAGCATGGAAAAATCTTTAGTGTCTCCTACCTTGACAACAGGCCCGTTTATGGAAAAAATTGTGTTCAAATCCATACCTCCTTACTGAGAAATGTTGCCCGTATTATTCCGCAAAAACATTTTTCCCTGTGAAAACACGTCTTTGCTCTTCAATAGCCGAATCAAATGTTTTGTCCGTAATAGTGCCTTTCTCGGCATTATAGACAGCCAATCCTCCGAAACGTATTTTTTCGTCGGGCGAAAATTTTGCATTACAGGACGGGATAGCCTTTTTCAAAGTATCAGCATACTTCATATCGTCGGGCGAAAGGAATATCTCTGAACCGTCCGAAACGTGCATGAGCAACAGATTTTTCACCAACAGATTTACATATTTCTGATCTCCACGGAATTCCGCAAGCTTTTTTTCAACGGCGTCAAAAACCTTGTCAGCAAGCTCGTCTCTGTGACCTATAACAGATTTCTTCATATTAAGCTCAGCCTTTGAAACGTTTCGGATATAAAGATTTCCGTCCTTTTTAGAGTACGAAACAACCTTTCCCGTTTCCTCCGCAGAGAAACTTTCAGCCTCCGCAAGAACGGCTTTTTTTCTTTCCTCAGCATCTGCAAGAATACGGTTTACTTCGCCTTCGATTTCATCGTTTACCGCGTCGATGAATACCTTCAGCTTTTCGTTGTTATTATCCATCAGAATTCTCCTTTAGGCAGAATGTGCCGCACACCTACAGTTTTAATCCTATAGCGGATTCGATATAGCTTGATATCGTTCCGTTGATATTTGATGTGGCGTGACGGTCGGGAATTTCCACAATAAGCGGCTGCCTGCGGTTCAGCTTGTAGTCATAGACAAGTTCCCTGCAAAGCTTTACCAGCTTTTCCGTAATGAGGATAACTGCAATATCCTTGTTGTCCGCCGCACCGAGCAGAGCCTCTCGCACTTCTTCGGACTTGTGAACAACAACTCCCTCGATACCTGCAAGTCTCATTCCCATCTGCGTATCCACATTATCGCTTATTAAGTAAAAGCGCATAACAGCCTCCGTCTTAAACAAACAGCATACACAAGGCGACAATAAATCCGTAAAGCGCACAAGCTTCGCCAAGAGCAACGAAGATCAGAGCCTTAGAAAATGACTTAGGGTCTTCGCTTACCGCACCTATAGCTGCAGGAGCAGCAGCCGCAATAGCGATACCGCCGCCTATAGCACCAAGACCTACCGCAAGAGCGGAAGCGATGTACATCAGTCCGTCAGTACCGCCATTGTCATTGGATTCTTCAGCTTCAGCAGTAACCGACTCGCTGTCGTTTTCATTAACGGCATAAGCATTTAATCCAAAAGGAAGCACCGCGCATATAGCCATTACACCGAAAAATGCGCAGAAATTTACTAAAAAAGCATTCTTGATAGATTTACCGCTCTTACGCTTTTTAATCGCGGAAACAATAGGCAGCATAAGAAGTCCTAATACAACTGCGGGAATCAAAAAATAAATAAGCATAACAAAATCCTCCAAACAATTATTCTATAGTTTCGTCATAGTTTATTTTAACGGGCGTAAACGGCACACCGTCGCCCGAATAAAAACGTGAAAACAGCTCATAAAATTCTAGACGCATTGCCTGTATGCAGACCAAAAGCGCCTCAATACCCATTACAAAGACGTTTCCGAACACTACCATGACAGGCGAAGCAGCCGCCGACATTCCCTTTGCAAGAGCCATTACGACCAACATCATAGAAGCGTGAGAAATCGCAAATCCTCCCACACGCACAAAGGAAAGTGAGTTGGACACATAGCTAAGCAAAAATTCAAAAACCTCAAAGAAGTTCGACGCAATAAAGTCGCCAACGCCGCCTTCCATTTTGTACTTTTTACCCTTGACTAGACAAGCGAGCGGCTCTCTCATAAACATCAGTATCAGCGGAAGAATGATAAGAAGCAGCACGTAAGGAATGCTGAATACCTTAACGCCGAGAAGCGTGCCAACCAGTCCTCCAAGGATAGAACCGAAGAACACAAGACCAGCAATACCGTTATTGCTGAACAGAGCGCTTTCGTAGTCCTTGTTTTTTATTCCGGACACAATGTTTATCAGTATGGAAATCATTATCAGAAGCACGCCCAACGCAATAGTAGCTACAAGTATCGGCGCAACGTTGTCCATAACCTTTATCGGCAGGAAAGATATGCCCAATCTTTCATATATCGGATCAAGAAGCTCCTCGTAACCGAAAACACTGCCGTAAAGCAGACCGAATATTGCTCCCGAAATTCCCACTCTTGAAATTATCGGACCCATCGACCACTTTTTAAGCTTACCCATCAGCGCACCGAATACTGCCAGTACGACACCTTGTCCGAAATCGCCGAACATTATACCAAACAGCAACATATAGGTTATTGCCACAAAGCTTGTAGGATTTATGCCGTTATAGGACGGCAAACCGTACATTTCCACAAACAATGAAAACGGCTTTGTAAACCAATTGTCTTTCATCTTTATGGGAGGCGGTATCTTTCCGTTCACATCGGCGTGCTGTATTGATACAGAAATGCTTTCGATGTCTCCAAACATTCCAGCGAACCGTTCCGAATCCTTTCTCGGAACAAACCCTACAATGTGGAACTTATCCTTTACGATCACAGCCTTGTTTCTGAGATCAAAGTTGTCGTGCTGAGTTTTGAGACGCGAAAATATCTTGCAGAGTCTTTCTGTTTTCAGCTGCATATACTCATCCGACTGCTTAACGCACTCATCAATGGCTTTCTTATCCTCTTCAACCATTCTGTGAAGCTCAGAGGAAGCCGTTTCAGAATCGCCGTGTACGAAGTCGGGAATATGAGTTCTCTCAAAATAAAGCTCATCAAAAATTTCTTCAACCTCGTCCAGATATGCCACCGGAACAAGATACATTCCCCAGTAATATTCCTGCTCCTGACTGAAGTGGAAAAAGAAAAACGGTTTGTCATCATAATACGGAAGCTTTGCAAAGCTGTCTGCGGGAAGCCTTCCCATACGTATCTTGATGTGTTCGCAATGGAATATCTGCTGAAAATCGGCAGTGATTCCCTGTAAATGGTCAACCTGATACATAGCCTGCTCATGAACTGAAAGCTGTTCTCTCGCCTGTCTTTCGGCGGTCTTGTACTCATCGAGAGTATTGCTTACCTCGGACAGATACTTTTCAAGAGACGGAAGGCTTTCATTTTCCACATCGGAATAATCCGTGCTTTTGAACGTGACTCCCGATCTTGCTGATATCTCGTTAAGCTTTCTTAAAAGCGGAGTGTAAGGATTGTCTTCTTTAAGAGCAGTGTATCCGCTTTTCTTTTTGGCGACCTTTGAAGCCGACTCAATGTGAAAACACCCGCAGTCGCTCAGCTTGACAAGCGTTGCATTCAGGTCGCTTGTGTGACCCGAAATGTTCACAAATTCCATTTTTTCAATAGACACCTGACTGTCACCTCTTCATATTAGGTAAGGGAAAATCCCTAAGTTATAATAAGCGACGCTATTTTGCTGCTTTCAACGCCGTATCGTATGCCTTCGATAATGCTTATAATGTTCTGGACCTCCGTTTCTCGGAGGAAAATAAAAGCGTAAACACTCAGCGGAGCCGCACCCGAACGCCTAAGAAGACTCCTCGCATACTTGTGCCTGAGCCTGCGGGCGCTTTGCTCAATGTTCGTTATGTCATAACCGTTTTGGATCATTTGTTTTCCATAATAGGTTTTCGCAAAACGTCTGATAAATTCCTCCTCATTCGGCGCGCTATATATTTCACGATGTCTTTCAGCGGTAAGTCTGCCGTGAAAAGTAAGCATATCCCTTTCGATATCATCTTCCGACGCATCAAAGTATGCTGTAAGACGGTAAGAATTTATAATGTTGATAAGATCGATTTCCGTTTCAAGGAAAGAAATGAACTGTTTAGAATCACTGCTTCTGAAATCCGCAGAATTTCTAAACATATTTATATAATACGTTCTTAGCAGTGTTTCGCACTTTGTAACGTCAACCTTACCATCTTCATTGGGCGAAATATCTTTCAATATATCATAGTAAGGCGTTTTACGGATAAATTCCAGAAGACCGGAAAAATCATTTATCTTAGCCAATTCCAACAAATCGAAAGATGTTAAATGATTGATATAGACAGGAACGTCCTGAATAAGCTTATCCGACCCTGCGTTGATGCATCGTATACATCTTACGATCTCGTCAATTTCCGTCTGAATTATTTTATAGTTATAGAACCGCTGATTTGAGATATGCTCAAAACCTGTGATCCTCATATACGTCTCAAAAACGCTTCTGCGCAACAGGTTTTCAAGCATACCTCTGTGAATAGTGTTCGTATCTATCGAAGCGAGCAGCTTGCCATAATAGGTATTCTTTTTAAGATACTCCGCAACGTCTGAGACGCTCTGTCTGTTCATCATTTCGGTGTAATCCTGCGGTTTAAGGCGTTTTCCGTAGATAGCCATAATTTTTGCCACAGTAGCATTATAGTTCTTCTGCACGGCAAAGGTCCTCCTTTCCCGAAAAATCTAAAAATCGGTTATCGGCTTAGTTAAAGCATTGTAATAACAGCATTGAAAATATCGTTTTCCCACTCAGTGTGGCGTTTTTCGTAAATGCTGTCCAGACGCTTTATTTG
>CAMWRN010000131.1 GCA_947176675.1 uncultured Clostridia bacterium
TTGTAGTATTCTGCCTGCGCGACCCACAAATCCTTGTACACGCCGTCCGATTCGATGAGGGATTCGTGCGTACCCTGCTCGGCGACGGTACCGTCATCCATAACGGTTATCTCGTCACAGAAACGGCAGGATGACAGTCTGTGAGAAATATATACCGCTGTCCGCGTACCCACGATACCGTTGAATTTGGTATAGATGTCATGCTCGGAAATAGGGTCGAGGGAGGCTGTGGGTTCGTCAAGAACGATGAACGGCGCACCCTTGTAGATCGCTCTTGCAAGGCAGAGCTTCTGTGCTTCTCCGCCCGAAATTTCCACGCCGTGTTCGTCGAAATGCTTATAGAGACATGTCTCGATACCGTTTTCCATATTTTTGAGACGTTCACCCAGACCTGCTCTTGTTACGCAGTCCGTAACAAGTTCGGGTTCGTATTCGTCGGAAGCAGCGACGTTTTCCGCAATGCTGAATGAAAACAGCTCCGAATCCTGAAATACCACCGAAAACAACGCCATGTAGTCCTCGTATTTGTACTTTTTTATGTCGATGCCGTTAAGAGTTATCTCTCCCTCAGTGGGATCGTAAAGTCTGCACAAAAGCTTTACCAAGGTGGATTTCCCGCAGCCGTTTTTGCCCACGAGAGCCATTTTCTCGCCGATCCGCCATTTAAGATTAACGTCACGCAGAGCGTACTGCTCCGAGTTGGGATACTTGAACCATACGTGCTTGAACTCAAACTCGTACTCGTTGTCGTCACGCTTTTCGGTAGGGATAGTTCCTTTATATTTCTCGTCGGGAATGTCAAGAAAATCAAAAGCAGTTTTCATAAATTCAAGGTCGACGGACATTCCGCCGAAGCCGCCCGCAACGCGGTTCATGCTGTCGCGTATCCGTGAAAAATACATCACAAAGCCGATTATATCGCCGACAGTGAGCGCGCCGTTTATCGCCCTAAAAACCGCAAAGCCGTACATAATAACATTTGAAACAAGCGTTATCACACCTGCGCTGAAATTCATTGAAAAATCTTTTTTGATTCCGCGAGTCCAGCCTTTGAGCCAACCGTCGGTATTTTTCTTAAATTCGCTTAATATCAGCTCCTGCTCGCCGTAAATGCGTATATCCTTGCCGTTCCGGTAATTGCTGGCGATGTCGTCCGCATAATGGCCGGACGTTCTGGCATATTGGAGAAGTTCTCTGTCGTTCTGCAACTCTGAAAAAATCTTATATGATTTTTTTATCGGCAGCAGTGCCTTTCCGATTTCAAGAAAAGCGGCAATGCCTATTGCGAAAAAAAGTCCCAGATTTGAATTTATAAAGCCCGCAAATCCCGAAAGCTGCGGAGCAGACCTGAATGCAAGGGGCGCAAGCATAATAAGTCCGAAAACAACCGATAATACCCCGCTGAAAACCTCTAATAGATTAAAAAAAACACGTCCCATTCTGTCCATGCCATCCATTGCCCGCCGCTCCATAACATAAGTGTCGGGGTTTTCAATATGGACATAATCCATATTGATTATTTTTTCCCATATCATTCTTTGCTGGTTTGTTTGGTATGAAAAGTTATGACAGTTATCATGCTTTTTTATGATGTTCTGTACAACAAAAAGTGCGCACTCGATCGCTCCGACTATTATTAAGAAAACTATGATATCCTGCCACGGTCTTTCGGAGATGACCATATCTATCAGCTTTGAGACCTGAAAGACGTGAAGATATGATTGAATGAACGAGGGTATCTGCACTGCCAAGCGAACCCTCATAAAGCCCTTGTCAGCCTTTTCCATTACGCTGAGACAACGTTTTACAGTGGCTATGCTTTCGCGCAGCGAAGTTTGCGCTTTTCTTTTCTCACGCATTTTTATCGACCTCCTTGTCATTGTAGTAGCTGCTCTGCATAGCGAAAAGCTCGGCGTACGTTCCTCCCGCTTTCATAAGCCGGTCGTGAGTGCCCTCCTCGGCTATCCGACCGTCGGCGATAAGGATTATCCTGTCGCAGAACCGCGTGGAAGCAAGTCTGTGTGAAATGAACACACTGGATTTATCTTTGGAAAAGTCCGCGTAGTTCAGATACATCTCCTGCTCCGCTATGGGGTCGAGAGCGGCGGTAGGCTCGTCCAGCAAAAGTACTGGAGCGTTTTTGTAGAGAGCTTTGGCAAGAGCAAGCTTCTGCATTTGACCTCCCGAAAAATCCGTCGCGTCGTCGTAAACCGTTTTGACAAGGCGGGTATTTTCCTTTTTAGGCAGAGACATTACCTTATCGTAAATGCCTGATTTTTTCATGCAGTCGTAAAGCTTGGGGAAATCCGTTTCCTCCGTTGTCCTGCCCGAAATATTTTCTGCAACGGTAACGGGCAGCACATCTATGTCCTGAAAAACTGTGCTGAAAAGCCTGAAATACTCGTCCCTGTTGTAGTCGTTCACGGATACGCCGTTCAGCAGAACTTCTCCCTCGGTGGGACGGTACAGACCGCACATCAGCTTGATAAGCGTAGTTTTGCCTGCGCCGTTAAGTCCAACAATGGCAAGCTTTTCGCCCTTGTGCAGCTTAAAGGAGATATTTTTTATGGTAGGGGTTTCCGCACCGAAATAAGTGTAGCTGACGTTGCGGAACTCGATTTCGCACTGTCCATCGGGAAGAGGTTTTCCCTCACCTCTGTTGGTGTTATCCTTTATGTCAAAATAATCGCGGGCATAGAAAATACTCTGGGAAAGCCAGTTATAGGCGCTGAATTTGTCGCACCAAGCCCTCACCGCCTGTGAAAGCATAAAGATAGAATTGAAGTACAGCACGAAATCTCCCGCACCGATATTGCCTTTCATTACAAGGTAGACCACGTAAATATTAGCCGCGCAGTTTCCGATAGCCGACACCGCAACACCTGCGATATTATGGAAAAATTCCCACTTGTCCTGCTGCTCGTACCAGTCCAGGCGCAGGTCAAAAACACGCTTGAAAACGCTTTCCAGCCATCTCTGCATACCGAATATGCGTATGTCCTTAGCCGCACTGAAATTGGCGTCTGTGCCGACGCGGGTTATATATTCGAGCTGACGGTCGTAGTTCTGCCAGTTGTCAGCCATATTCCATATCCACATCATTTTGTGACGGTTAATGTAGTACCCCGCCACCGCAGGCACACCGATAATAATTATCAGCACAGGATTGAGCATTGAAAGTATACCGCCGTATGCGAGCGCCTCCAGAACGGCTAAAACTGTCTCCCGCATATTGAAAAGAGCGGCACTCACAGTATTGTTCAAACCCTCGTCAGCCTTGTGCAGCATATCACTCAGCTTTGTTTTTTCATTATTTTCATAGTCGGTATCCATTTTCTTTTTCATCAGCTTGCCGTAAAGATAAGCGCTGAAACGGAATTTTCCCGTATAAACCGCGTACATATTTCCTGAATTTTTGAAAATATTGGCAAGCTGCTGCGCCGCGATAAGTGCAATGCAAGTTATGCCCAGATTAAGACGCGAAGACGTTCCCAGCGCAAACTCGATAACGTACTTGTCCGTGTAGGTAACCGAAAGATTTATAACCAGATCCGCAACAAGCATTATAAGCATAGCCAAAAAAAGACCACGCGCTCCGTGCCAGCATTCTTTGAGGATATACATCATATTGTTTAGCATACTATACCTTATTTTAGACTGCTCCTCGTAGTATTTTGCCCATGCCTCGGCGTTTTTTTCCTTTGTGTATTTTGCGATCTTTATTCGCTTTTTAGCCATAATTATCTCCTTCCTAACGACGTATTGCGGTTTTGCGTTAGCAAAACTCCTCGCTTTAGTGAGGAAAACAAAACTCAAAGTTTAAAAATCTTTGAGTTTCAAACTTATCACCTCTGAAAAGATAATAGCACAAAGAAAGCCGCCTGTGTTGATTTCGGAACGAACGGTCAAAATACGGAACAAATGGTAATCATGCAGTATTCAGCGGTATCATAAACTCGGTGGCAAAAATGCCCTCCTCGTTCTGACGGTTGACATATCCGCCGTACTTTTTGGCAACCCGATCAATGCGGAAAAGTCCGTAACCGTGCATATTTTCGGAAGAATTTTCTTTTGTGGTAAGGTAAGTACCGTTTTCCTTGCGTACCTTTCCCGCGGAATTCTGCACAGAAAGGTAAAGATTGCCTTTCAGTCTGCCTATATAGATACGCATGAAGCGCTCCTCTTCAGGCAGAGAAGCGCAGGCTTCGACGGCGTTGTCAAGCATATTTCCGAGCACGGAGCAAAGCTCCACATCGCTCATGGCAAGCCCCTCGGGAACGCTCGCCTTGACGTTAAGACGAACTCCCAGCTTTTCCGCAGTACCAAGCTTGCTGTTCAGGATTGCGTCCGCCATAACGTTTCCCGTTTTTATTACCGTGTCCACCGTGTCAAGGTCATCGGCAAGCTCGTCCAGATAGTTGGCAAGCTTTTGGTAATTGCCCTGTGAAAGCCATATTTTCATATTGGAAATGTGATTGCGGTAATCGTGCCGCCAGCCGCGAACCTGGCGGTACATATTCTGAATCTCCCGCACCTGCTTTTCTATAAGCTCGCTTTGGAAACGCTCGATGCGGCGGTCTATCATATCGTACATGGCGCGACGGATAAGTAAGAAGCCGACGCGTCCCAGAACGCACAAAATTAAAATTACCGCCGCCGCTATAATTAAAATTTTCATATTATCACCCATTCCTTTATGTGTTTAACACTATGGTTCGCAGAGCTTCAGGAAACAGATCGTATTCAACTAACTCCGTACTTTGCTCGTTAAATACCAATCCACCAACACACACCATACCTATCAATAACGGTGGCACAATATTTGCTCCATGGCAGCTCATGAATTTCTTCGATAACAACGCCGCCATCACTTAGCACATCAAATGCGTTCTTAACCGCATCAGTACTTCCCAGTTCAAACGCATTAAAAGTCATTGTCTGCCATTTCAGCCGATGAATGACGCTTACATCATAAGATTCCGGAGCCTCTGCTACGGCAAGGATACCTTCGCCGTTTACTGATAACTCACAATGTTCATAGGCGGTTTGAGCATCGTTCTTGATTTCAAAGGTTACCTTTGCTCCAAAAGCTTTACAATATGTTTCAACCGCCTCAATACTGTTCATGACATATACTTGTGTATAGCACTTCATATACATTCTCCTTCTACAATTCAATTTTCTCAATCCTATGTGTATGCTGATGTTCGAAACAGTCATTCTGCACAAAATCACCGTGTGTAGAACTCTATAAATTTATCATTTATTTCTCTATAGAGCCGCCGCGAGACGGGTATGCTTTCTCCGCTGTCGAGGATAATGTCAGTTTTGCCGATACTGCGCACGTACCGCAGATTTACAATATAGGAACGGTGGCAGGACACAAAGTCCTCACCGAGAATTTTGTGAATACCGCTTATTCCCGCATCGCACGAAACGGTTTTTCCGTCGGAGAAATGCACCTGTGTTTTCTTTCCCATAGCTTCGCAGTACGTAATAGTATCGGGAGAAGTATGCAGCACACCGTTTTCGGTTTCAAGAACTGTCTCGCTTTCTGGAGTATGGCGCTTTATATACCTGTCCAGCACAGCGAAAAGCTTGTCCCTGTGGGGCGGTTTGAGAAGATAGTGCAGAGCCTCAACCTCATAGCCGTCGCTCATGTATTCGGAGTATCCCGTGATAAAAACTATTGGAAGCATATCTCCGTCACCGCGGAGCTTTTTTGCAAGCTCCATGCCGTTCATGCGGGACATTTCAATATCCAGCAGAAGCAGGCTGCACGGCTTATCGGGATAGGAAAACAAAAAGCTTTCCGCGCTGATGTATTCGTCTATCATAATGGCGAACGGCTTGTCCGCTGACCATTCTCCGAGCAGTCTGCGGAGCTCGGCGGTCTGTTCCTCATTGTCGTCGCATATTGCAATTGTAAGCGGCATAGGATCACCTACCGTTTTTTATTTTAAGTATATCATAATTTTTATTTATATTCAACCGCTTTAGGAACAGTCCTCGGAAAATAATTGGCGAGATAAATCAAAAGTCTCGGAGAGGTTTTCCCTGCTCCGAGACAATAACGTCTATTTAAAATACATATAAAGCTGACATTTCAGCATACCGTTATAAAGCTTCCTGCGCTTATCGGCAGTTTTCCCAAACAGCTTCTCAAACTCCTCGTGAGGCGAAATCACAAAGCATGAATGCTCTCTGTCAGCACTGAAACGCTGTCCCATAATTCTGTAAAGCTTTTCGGCTTCCTTTATTTCCAACAGACGCTCACCATATGGCGGATTGCAGATTGTCACCGTATTCGGAAGATTCTCGTAATCCTTTATGTCCGCCTGTTTTATGGCCACACGCTTTTGGATACCCGCCTTGCGGCAGTTTTCCTGCGTAAGAGCAACGCATTCGGGATCTATATCATAACCGTATGCGAAAAAATCGGTATCCTTTCTGATTGCGTCAAGAGCATTTTTACGCTCGGTTTCCCATAGTTCCCCGTGAACAACATCCCAGTTATCCGCGGCAAAACGGCGTTTCAGTCCGGGAGCAATATTCAAAGCCTTGTAGGCAGCTTCGATCAAAATAGTACCGCTTCCGCAGAAAGGATCACACACAATGCTGTCACCGCGGATATGGGCAAGATCAACTATCCCCGCCGCAAGAGTTTCCTTTATGGGCGCGGCATTGGAATTTCGGCGGTAGCCGCGCTTGTGAAGTCCCTCTCCTGTGCTGTCCAGAAAAATCGAAACATGATTTTTAAGTATACTGAATCTGATCTGATAC
>CAMWRN010000132.1 GCA_947176675.1 uncultured Clostridia bacterium
ATTCAAAAAACTGTTTGGTTCTAAGCTTATTTTCATAATGAATAAATGCATTGGGAAAACAACATTCAATATGTTCTGCATTTCTTTGGTTTTCCTCCCTTAAAAGCTCGCACCAGTTCCGATAAATAACCATACCGTGACCCTGAATTTTATCTTCTCCGCAATGGTCGTTATTTAACAGCAGATTTATCCCTCTAATTAGCGCATTAGTACACGCCTTTGCCAACGGCATTTTCTCATTTGAAGGTTTAATAATCATCATATCGCAGTCAGTCTTGTACCAACTTGGGTATTGACCAAGCTGGTCAAAGTTCATCCGTGCATTTTTTTGATCGTCTCCCTCCAAGAAACCCAGTCCTTTTAAAATCCGTCCATGGTCGGAAAAGCCGACAGCAAAAATAGTATCCGTATATTCCTTAGGGATAATTATAACGGGATAACCGTGTTCAATTTGCCTGCACGCAAGGGAAATAAATTCATCTTCCGAATAATCTGTCTTTGAATGGATCTCATAATCCAAACCGTATATTAAAAAACCGTCACGAATCCATTCGTCAGGTCCGTAGGAATATCCGAAGCATATATTCATAATTGCCGACTGCAAAATATATTCTTCGTCATCGTTTATCTGACGGTTTTGGCTGTCCCTGCGCTGTTCCAGTCCAAAAAACAATTTTAATGCGGTTAAAACAGAAGCGGACGAAATACTTTTAGGCCATTCGGGACCCGAATAATCAGCTGCCGGAATCCGCGGTTTTACAACGAATTCATAGTCAAAGTCAATATTTCGTAAAATACATGACGCAGGGTCAAGTATCCTGTCTACAGAACAATTAAAAAGCTGTGACATTTCACAAAGCAGCGGTATCTCCGGCACTGCGTTTCCGTTCTCCCATTTGCTGACCGCCTGAGGTGAAACATTTAATTTCTCTGCCAGCTGTTCTTGAGTGTATTTGTTTCCCTTGCGCAGACGCGTTATTTGTTCTCCCATTTTTTTTACATCAAACATAACGATCGTTCCTCCCTTGTTTTTATTTATTATAGCAGTTATATGCAATAAAGTCCATATACGACAGGTTGTTTTTTTTAAGTGAAAACTCAACTCGCGGTTGTAAACCTGTAAGATTCAGAAGGAACAGGCATATATTCTTATTAAACTTATCGAAAGAATGAAAGAATACACTGCTATAGAACTGAAAAGGGACATTTTATTATATTTTTTGCTTTTGCTATTGACTCTTCCGTTAGGGAATGGTATATAATATACTTAACATATACAAAAAGGAAAAAAATTTTTGAGGTTATGTTCCGAATGAAAGTAAGTGCATACCGTGATTATCATATTGTTTGAAAAAATGTTGTGCGCAGACAGTTATTTTGACAATTTTGATGATATAAATTAAGAATTTGAAAATTCACTGGGAGGAATAAAAATGCAAAGTATAAGAATTTACGAAATGCCTGATTGCCAAATGGTATCATCGGGCAAAGGAATGTTTGGGGAAGAAAAGTTCGATCGGTTTGAGAAATGGCTTTCCTCACAAAAACGTAGTCTGTTCCCGAAGGATTTCTTTTTTGGCGGAGAGGACGGTTTTACGTGGCTGTATATGCTTGAAGGCACCGTGAACGTTCCGTCCGAATTTGAGATCGTGAATTTTAAGGGCGGTCTTTACGCTGTTGCAACTGACATAGACCAAAAAACAGATACGGAGCTTATGAACGCAGAGGTGAATAAGATTTTGAGTGAGAACGGCTTTGAACGTGATACGCTTCGTAAGGATCTGGGAAATATCATTACTTCTCATGCTGCTCGGGAAATAATGGGATATGAGCAGATGGATTATTATTTCCCAATAAAGGCAAAAAATAATTGAAAAAAGGGCAATCAGGAAATCCGCTGATTGAGACTCCGCCAAATTTTGTGTAAAACTGAATAAAGCACTTACGATCAGGTAAGACTTAATGCATGAAAAAATCTGAAAGGAAGTGCTTTTTATTATAGAGAAAATCGTATTTTCTTTCCGGTAACTTCAAATTCGGATTTAATTCTTTTATCAGCCTCTCCATTTTTACACCGCCTTTTTCTAATTATATCCCCTTTTCTATCTTTTGGCAATGTTTTTTCAGTTAATTTGAGTCAGAGCAAAAAAATAAAAAGGTTCCGCTCTTTAATGAGCGGAACCCTTTTATTTTGTTTGCTGATTCAAATCATAGATCAGTTATGTCTGCGTTTTCTGTATACAACGATGCCGAAACCGAGAACGATAACTGCAAGAACAGCGCTGACAGCTACGCCGTTTCCGATAACGCCATCATCGGAAACAATTCCTGATGCCGAGGAAACGTCTTCAAACTCGCCGAGAGGCTCATCGCTGATAGTGATGAGGTAATCGGATGCATGTGTGAACACGAACTTCGCTTTGCCGCCGGAAACTAAGCTGCAATCTGCAAATTCAAGCTGTTTGGTCTTGGTGTTGTAGTAGAAGAGATTAGCGTAAAGTCCGTTGTACCTTGTGCCTACATCGTATGAAAGAGTTGCGGTACAACCGAAAGTTCCCTTATGGTCAAGAGAAATCTGTCTCTTGTGCGAACCCTCAGCATTGTCTACTACTTCGTCTGGAATGTGTCTTGTATTCTTTGTAATATCAAGATCAATGGTCTTGCGGTTTGTTACGCTGAGACCGTTGATAGTCCATGTAATACCTCTGCCCATGTTGAAAACAACATCAACGTCCTTGCCCTCGATATCGCCGAGAATAGTGGAGGGAACCTTTGTTGCGGTGTTCATATCAACAACGATCTTGTCTCCGTCGGAAGCTACTGTAATCTCAGCAGAAACAGCTTCCCAGCCGTCCTTGCCGTTTACAGTGGGCAATTTGCTGTTGTTAACGCCGGTTGTGGGGATAACAGGTGCAGCTACGCCGGGATAAGGAATCCAAGGACTGGGTGTGGTGCTTGTTCCTGTTGCGGGGATGGTTTCGGTTCTTATAACATATCCGCATACGGTGCACTTATATGTTCTTGTACCTGTTGTTGTTTCTGTAGCAGGAGTTGTAATTGTTCCGCTGTCGCTTGTGTGAGCGGCAAAATTAAGCTTTTCGTCGCAGCCCGAGCAAGCGTGCCAGTGACCTGCTGCATCGCTGCTCCATACTGTTGCCGGGGTGTGGGTATGATCCGGATCAACGGGAGGCTTGGGTTCTGCCTTTGGAACAAGTTCAACCTTTGTAATAGTTACATTCTGACCGGAAATTACCATACCGTTTTCCTTAAGAGCTGTAACGTCAGCAGCGGTCAGTTCAAAGCTGAAAGATGTGCCGCTTACGTTTATAATGCCCCACTCAGGATCCGGATTCGGACCGGGAAGAACAGGCCAGTTTTCTGCCAGGCTCATGATTTTAAGCTGAGAACCATCTTCGCAGGTAAAAGTGAATTTAAGTGTGTCGCCGGCTTTGATATCTGCAAATTTATTTGCTGCGATCTGTACGTTTGCAGACCAATCTGTTCCCATGTTGGTATTGCCTTCCCAAAGAGCGTCTCCTGTAACGGGAGGTGTGGGATCGTCATCGCTAGGTATCGTAGGAACGGTAGTGCCGCTTGCAACAACAATCTTAACTACATCAGTTGGAGCAAAATCATACTCACCGTAACATGCTGCTGTAGCGTATTGTTTTAACTGAAGATTGGGATCGTCTTTATCTGCTCCTTCTCCGCCTTTTTTCTCAATTGTGACTGTTCCGCTGTCTTCGAGCTTCTTGGTCGTTCCGTCAGCGGATTCAACAACGATTGCGTAAGAAATAACGTCACCGATATTAGCTTCCCAAACCTGAAGACCGAAGCCGCCGAATTCGGAAATGTCCGTAATTTCGTTAGCTGCCATAATGTCGCTTATTTTACAAGTAAAGTCAAGTTTACCCGCAGTTCCGGAAGCACTTTGCCAGCCGCCCCAGCTTGATGTAAATCCTGAAGCAGCAATTGTCCAACTGCTTGTATCTGTTGCGGGAGTATCACCGCCTTCTTCTGTAACGGTAACCTTGCAAACGTCTGCGATCGGATTATCAAGAGTAACGCCGCTGTCCTCGTCAGGCTCCCAGCCAATTGTCAAATCTGTGCTGCCCGCAGCAAGACCCTTTACTGTGAAAACACCGTCTTCCTTATAGGTCACGCTGATTACAGTCTCGTCGTATTCAGGGGTAAGAGTACCCTCAACACCAACAAAGCCTTCTGTTGCAGTTACTTCAACAGTAACATCAAATTCTTCATCAACAGCAATGGACTTGGTTTTAGGAGATACAGAAATTTCGATTTCACCCTCGGTTTCAGAGGAATTATCTTTAAGTGTGCCGACAATACTTGTTATTGTACAACCCCACGATGAAAAATCTACACCGGTAAACTTTTCATTTTCTTTCCATGAAGCAATTTCTGAATCAGTATATTCAACTGTATTTCCTGTTGTTTTTTGCTTCGTAATGTCACCGTCTATACTCCAAGGGTCTTCGGAAATTTTTCCGGTAAGCTTAACGCCCCACCAATCACAAGTAGTTGTGCCAAAAGGATGCTCTCCATCACTGGGTTCTTCACCCTCTGCCACTACTTTATGACCGCATTCATCGTCACCTTGACCTGCTGCAAAAGGCGCTACTGTAACTTCAAAGCTTGAATACTTATTTACATCTGAAGCAGCAACATTAACACAGCCATATTCATTAAATGATACGGTTATGTTTTCCGTCTCCGCACTCACCGTAAAGCTCGTGACAGCCATAGTAGTTACCGCCAGCGCAGCCGCAGTGACACCGGCCAGCAGTTTTTTCAACTTCATATAAAAAACCTCTTTTCATTTAATTTTGAATGAAACATTCTTCCAAGCCTGATTTGTAAAGCTTGTTCACAAACTCGACAAAAAAAAACATACTTCATTCATATTAATATTGTATCAGATTTGAACGATTTTTTCAAGAGTACAGATGAACAATATACCATAATTTTTTTGTTAAAAAGCGACAAAAGTATGTGCATAATATACAACAATATGCATTAGCTAACCGCCGTAGTATGTTTTTGACATATTTTGTGCATATTGGGACTTGAAATATGCGGTAAAAGATGATAAAATAATAAAGTTGACATTTTCAGGCATTCCCACTGATTAAGATGAGGTGAGCGATGTGATAAGAAAAATTTTGGCATTTTTGATTATTCCGGTAATTTTTGTTTTGCTCTGTGCGGTGTCTGTGTCTGCGGAGGAGTTTCCCTACGTCAGGACAGTTTTTAACGAGCGCAGCGGTCTGCCAACTGGCGAGGCGAACGACGTTCTGCAAACCTTCGACGGTTACGTCTGGGTTGGCAGCTACGGCGGTCTGATCCGCTACGACGGAAGCGAATTCCGCAATTTCAGCGCCGAGGGGATCCTGCCCTCTTCTTCGGTGAGAATGCTTTTTGAGGATTCGTTCGGCAGACTTTGGATAGGCACCAACGATGCTGGCGTGTTCGTTTACGAAAACGGCAGTATCACCCAGCCCGACGGTCAGCCGCGGGATACTTTTCTTTGCGTACGCGGTTTTGCCGAGAGTGCGGACGGCGTTATCTACGCCTGCTCCAATTCGGGCATTGCCGAGATAAACGGCGGTGTTATGCGCGTCTACGATGTTCCCGAGCTTTCGGGGCAGACGGTTTATTCAGTTGCTGTCGACAAATTCGGCAGAGTATGGGGCGCGGAAAGTTCGGGAGGCTGCGCAATACTCTATAACGGTGAGCTTGTCCAAATTGTTCCGGGAGAGCGTTTTCTCGGCGACGGAGAGTCGGTCTACAGCGTTGCTGCGGGCACGAACGGAGACGTGTGGCTGGGCAGCTCGGGTGACAGGATAGCGCGTCTCAGTTTTGATTCCGCAGATCTTGAAAGCGGCATAAGCGTGCAGCTTTTCACCGCTGAAAATGTTATTATCCACAACAGCATGAGAATGATGGACGACGGTGCGATGACGGTAAGCGGTCTACATGGCTTCGGGATAATCTATCCGGACGGAACGATAAGAGAATTCAGCGAAAGCGAGGGGGCAGTCTCCCTCAACAGCGCCTATATAGATTACGAGGGAAACATATGGCTCGCGTCCACAAGCGAGGGTATCGTCAGGTACAGCAAGGGCTGTTATTCTTCCCCAAATGCATCTGCGGAGCTTGAGGGTATTGCTCTCAACGCTGTCGCAGTCAGCGGCGGACTGAAATATATCGGTACGGACAGCGGCGTTATCGTTTGCGGCGAGGACTGGCAGAGACAGGGCAGCCGCATAAGTGAAATGCTTGACGGCATACGGGTAAGGCACATCATTGCCGACACTAAAGGACGTATCTGGACAGCTTCTTATTCGGACACACCTGTTCTGATGTTTGACCCGGTAAGCGGCGAGATCGTTTCCTACAGCAGCGAGGACGGTCTTGCGTGTGACAGAGCGAGGACCTTGCTTGAGCTTAAAGACGGCACTATTGCTGTCGGTATGCAGAACGGAGTAAGCTTTATTGGAGACGGCAGGGTGGAAAGCTTTTCCGATTTTGAGTACCCCGCAATACTTTCCCTGCTTGAAACGGACAGCGGCTCTCTGTTTGCGGGAAGTGACGGCGGCGGTATTTATGAGATTAAAGACGGCGAGGTCATCTCTCACAGCTTTGACAGCGGACTTTCCGAGGGTGTTGTGCTCCGTATGCTGAAGGACAGCGGCGGAGGCGGATATTTTATCATCGCAGGCATCAGACTTTACTAC
>CAMWRN010000133.1 GCA_947176675.1 uncultured Clostridia bacterium
CAGATGTTCCTTTGCAAGCTGTTCCCGCAGGCTTGAGATCGTTTCCGTATCCTCGGTAATAAATCTTCCCGACGTCCGCTGGGTGTAGAGCAGCCCCTCCCGTTCAAGCTCGGAAAGCGCTTTTTGCATGGTGTTGGGATTTACCTCCGCTTCGGCGGCAAGCTCCCGCACCGACAGAAGCTTATCTCCGGCCTTGTAGTCTCCAACCGCAACACTCATTTTGATATGCTCGATTATCTGGATATAGATAGGCGTAGTCGAATTAAAATTCCACGGCACTAAGTCTCCCTCCTTTGTATTATCATCTTAATACAATCATACACTATTGGTTTCTGTTTGTCAAGAGTTTTCTTAAAATTTTTCTAAAAAACTTGCTTCTCACGCAGGGATTTGATTTTATTTTTAATGTTCGGAAGTGCTTGACTTAATGCAATTGCTTCTTTAATTCAAAAACCCCATACCAGATTACCGCTTATTGGTAATTTGGTATGGGGTTTTTGTGTTTTTCTTGTCAAATAACATTTGTATTACAGTCAACCTTTTTTAGACTGAATAAACCTTGCTATTACCGCAACGACTGCGTCGGGGAAAAGACTTGAAGCGATCGCAAATGCTCTGACCAACGCTGTCGGAAAGATAAGCGTCTTTCGCTCAAACATTCCCTTAACAGCGCACTCCGCAGCATATTCGCTGGAAATTCCCCTAAGAGCAAACTTTACTCCCGCGGTGTTGTTGAAATTAGTATCAACAGGTCCGGGACAGAACGCGCCGATATAAACGCTGCTGTGCTGACACCGAAGCTCTTCCCGAATAGCTTCGGTAAGCCGCACAACGTAGTTTTTGCTTGCGTAATAGGTAGACATGAGCGGTCCCGGCATGAATCCCGCTATTGACGCTACATTAAGGATATAACCCTTGTCTCTTGCGGAAAAGTCCTTTAGGAACAGCTTCGTAAGAATGTGCAATGCGCAGATATTCACGTCGATCATATCAAGCTCCCTGTCCAGTTCTGTAACGGAAAATTTTCCGTACAGACCGAATCCCGCGTTATTCACCAGAATATCCACCCCGTAAGCCGAAGCTTCCTTATAAAGCCTTATACATTCCTCGCGTCGGGAAATATCCGCAGTAATTACCTTTACCCGCCTTGCGCCGATCTCCTGTCTGAGTGCCTCCAAACGTTCTCTGTCTCTGCCTGTTATAATGAGTCTAATGCCCATTTTACCCAACTTTCGGGCAATATCCCTTCCGATACCAGAACTTGCGCCTGTTACTAAAGCTGTCATTGTCATCCCTCCGTTTTATTCAGTTTGTTTTTTTCGCGGTGAATTTTCCTCATCGCTTTTTCCTGAGTCTTATAACACTCATACGCACTGTCGAAGTCTTCCTTGCTGATATCTCCGCCGCCGTAGCAAACGTCTGTAAAAGGCTTTGTCAGAGGTTCAATGCTTTGCCCCGTTTTCTCCTCTGAAAACTGAGCCATCTGCTCCGGAGTAAATGCCTTAAAGCTTTCCTTAAAGCGGGTCTCCGCATTTGCGATATGCCTGTTGTACAGCATGATAACGCCTTTTCCGACTGCTGCGTGTTTTACTCTGATTCTGAATATGCCCTCTGTAATTTTCGGATATATTAATATCAGGAGTATAAACATTCCGAAACCGGCAACAAATACCGCAACTGTGAGAGTTACTGCCTCATAGTCTGTATCTTCGTTCCCTGACACTCTGTTCACGCCTGTGCCAAAATAATTCGCAGGCGTAGGTTCAAACCGTGTCCACCCAGCCATTGGAATGTACACCTCAGGGTAAGCGTGGGCATTATCGCTGTAGATCAGATAAGTTCCCGCAGTTTCGGGAGACGGCTGAGGAACGAACCCTTCTGCGTATCTTACCGTAAGACCCGCCGCTCGCGCAAGCAAAACGTAAGCACGGGCAAAGTCGGAACATATCCCCGTTCTGCTCTCAAACAGAAAGTATTCGGGGGTATTCATTCCCTCGGGCGGCTCAAAGGAAAGATCATACAGAAATTTACCGTCCAGAAAATAATTTTCAATAGCCTGCGCCTTTTGGTAATCGTACTCCAGCCCCATTGTCAGATCGTCGGCAAGAGCTTGAATTTTCGCCGAAACCTCCGTCGGATACTGTCCGCGGTATTCCGCAGCCAAAGTATACTCTTTCCAAAATTCATTCAGGACATTATACTCCTCTGAATCAATATCGGCTTCCCACCGAGCGTCAAGAAGAAAGCAGCCCCATTCCCCACTGCTTATATCGCAAAAACCGCTTTCCATAAGATAATCCAAGTTTTTTTCACTGTAGTATCTTACCGTAAAGTTTACGTTCGGGGAAAGCATAGGCAAATCGGTAAAAATTTCTCCTGCCGCCGAACGGGCTATCCACGAGACCCTTGTATCCGAAACGGATACCGACATCGCTCTCAGCGGAGCGGGAAGATACACTGCCGGAAAATTCTGCGCGTAAACGATGCTGTAACTCTGCGTTTCGGTGATGTCCATCAGATCCGTTATCCACGGATATTTATCGGTCAGCAGTTCCTCATCGGTATAAAATCCATCCTCAAGCCGTACCCTGTTTTTCTCGGATACCTCTTCCGCAGCAGCAGCAAGTTTTTCAAAGCTCAGCAAAGGCGCTGTTTCCTCCCATGTTTTGCTTCCCCTGACCGTTTCGCTGTCGTCCGTCCAGAGACCGCTTTCATTGTCGTAAATATTGAATACTTGTGTTTTCATATATGCAGCCTCGGGAGAACTGACAATATATAGCAGTACGCTTTCGCCTCTCAAAAGCTCGTCGATTCGCCCCGAAGATTTTTTGTACTCGCCGCGGTACTCAGTCTCTCCCGTACCGCCGAAGCTGAATATGCTTACCATCGCCTCGAATTTATCGTAATAAGGAGTTACCGATGGCTTAGGCGCAATCAGCGCCAACAATACTGCCGCCAATGCGAAATCCGTATAGACTGTTGCCGCCGAACCCGCCGTACTGCCTGCAACTGAATCTTTCAAAAGATTTTTCTGTCCGTCAATAATAAAAAATATCAGATTTACAGAAGCAATAAGCGCGGCGTAAGCGCCGGGCAAGCTAGCCGAAGCCTTTACCGCGAGCGCAAACGGTATCAGCGATACCAGCGCAAGCATCGAAGAACGGTAAATTATCCGCGTAAAATAATAAAATGCCGATGCAAGAAAAAACACCATCAGCGGCGTAAGCGTAAGCATAAATACGACGCGCGTCTCTTCAGCCTGTGCTCCCGAAAAGAACCATCGTATAAAAGCAAATCTCTCCTCCCATGAACTGCCGATAAACAGCTGAGGAGTGATCGTAAACACAATGACCATCGTGCCGAAATATATAAAGCCTCCGAATTTTTTACTGCGTATAAGGCCGAAAAACTTTATAAGGCCAGCAGCCAGAGCCGATCCTGCTATAGTATAAATATCTATCCCGTTTCCGGTATAAATATACAGCGCCGCCGAGATAGACGCAGCACACAATAGCCACAAAAGAAAAACTTCGCCGTACTTTTTCAATAAACGGAATATTTTTTCTGCTGCGCCGCCTATTGTGCCATCCATCAGCTTTTACCGCCTTTTTTGGTCATGACCAGAACAGTTGCAAGAACTGCAATGATCATAGCCATAATCACAATTACGATCACAACGCCAATGCCGAGTCCGTCCGACTGTTCTGCTTGTGCCGTTTGTACAGTCTGCGCCTGAGCGGGAACTGACGCCGCTTCCGTTGTTTCTGAGGCTGAGTTTTCCTCCCTGTCAGCGGGTTCGGCAGATGAGGCTTCGGTTTGCACAACCGCGTAGGTATCCTCGTTCCATGCCGAAGTCTCTGCCGTGAGAGAATACTCTCCCGTAAGATCGGCAGCTATGGTGATGTTGTTCTGTTTCCAGCTTTCATAGCTTTCTTCCGAATCCTCATAGCAGTGTACCGTCGCGCTTACATTGCGGAAAACGTCGCTGTCCAGCGTGGGAGCTTCTTTTCCGTAAGCGTATATATCTTTAAGATTATTGCAGTCGGCAAAAACGCTGCCGCCTATCTTTTTAACATCAGGTCCTATCGAAATACTCTCAAAGCCGCACTTGCTGAAAGTATTGGGATACAGCTCCGATATCCCTGCGGGAATCACAAATTCAGTTATCGCCTTGCAGTCCTGAAAGGCGCCTTCGCCTATGTAGGTCACAGCCGCCGATACGGGAACTTCCTCCAGCGATTCGCAGGAAGCGAAAGCGTAGTCGTCAATTTTTGTAACCGAAGCGGGCATAAGTACCTTGACAAGCTTCCTGTTGCCCGAAAAAGCATTTTTGCCGATCTCGACTGTATTCTTCGGCAGAGTCAGCACCGTAAGCTGATTGCGGGAAGGCAGCGCGTTTTCGGGGATAACCCCTCCCTCGGTCTCCGTTCCCGCAAGCTCGATTATTTCCAGATTAGGTATAGACGTAAGCGCGCTGTAGTCTGACTCACTGAGAGTACCCGACAGCACCGCGATGTTCTTTATAAAATTGTAATCCGTACCGCCCGCGGCTTCGCTGATCGCGTCCGCAAGCTTTCCGGACTCAAACGACTGCACCGTAATATTCTCGCCGCTTTCCTCCGCTCTTGCAGGAATAGCCATTATCACTATACCCAGAAAAAGAGCCGCCGCAAGAATAACTACCAGTATTCTTGCCACAATAGGTCTTTTCTTGTTTTTGTCGTATCTGAACTTTGCCATTGTTACTCCTTTCCTGTATCTGACTTGCTGTTTTCAGTATTTTCAACATTTTCTGTATCCTGCGCGTCAGTTTCCGTATGCTGTTCAATGTTCTGTTCCGAACCGCGTATATCATCTCCCCTGCCTATGGAGAACCGTCCCGCCACCTGTATCTCCTGAGGAGTAAACAGCAGAACGTCCGTGGTAAGGGGATTTTTCGCTTTTCTGTATTCGCTGAGAATAACCGTTCCCAGTCCCTCCAAAATGTTGTTGGTGATATTTTTCAGCACCAGCAGATTCTCCCGCGAGGGAGCGACCACCAGAAATTTTGATCCCAGCTTTTCGTACACTGCCGTCCTGAACTCGTTGCACATGATAAGGGAGCTGCAAAACGCAGGTGATGATATCTTGAACTCCAGCGCCTTGATGTTTTCGCAAAGAGTTTCCTCGTTGATCTCGGCTTTTGAAAGTATCCTGCACATATTTCTGTCCGCCACCGAAAAGACCACCTCGCGGGGAACCCCCCACTTTTTAAGCGTGTCCTCGTCGAGAAAGTGGATTATTTCGTCGTCGGGAGTATAGACCGCAACCTTTTTAAGTCCCTCTACAAAATCTGAGCTTATCATATCGGCTGTAACGTCCTTTTTCCGCATGATAAGCAGCCGCAGGAACTCCTGCCCGTTGGTAAAGGATACCATTCTACCTTTTGTAAGACAATCGTGCTCAAGGCGGTTTATCAGCATATCAAGCTCTTCATCCGAGCGGCTTTTCTCATATGCCGCCCGGGCTTCGCTCACGTCCACCGTAAACATCACCGTACCATTTGACACCTCGTACGATCCTTCGTCCTGCTTGGAGACGATATTGAACTGCCGCCGTTTCAGCGCGTTTCTGAATTCGGCTTCAAACTTATCACGGCAGAAAAGTCCGCCGAATTTTTTCGCGAGCTTCATAAAGCCGCAGTCCTCCTTTCGGTAACAGCTACATACAGTAAGTATAACATATTCTTCGTGATTTGTACACAGGTTTTAGAAAATTTTATGGATATATTTTCAATCGTGTCTCTGCTCCTCGTTAGAAAACATTTCGCAGAAACGTCCTGCAAATGCCGGCGGCTCTCCCTTTGCGTAAAGGTGTGATATGTCCCCTATCGCGCTTGCTCTGAAGAAAGCGGCGCCCTCGCGGCGTTCCTCGGTATGCAGAGTTGTTACCGAAGTGGGCGCGGTCATAAGTCCGTGCCAAAGAATCATCGGAGAAATACCGAGAAGATGTCCCAGCATAACGCACTGCACTCCGAAGTGGCAGAAAAACACAATGGTATCCGCATTGGGATTTTCTGCGCGGTAGATGTTTCCGCCGCGGACATAGCCGTGGCGGGCAAGTATCTCGTCCAGACCGTCCCATACCGCTTTAAGACCTGCTTTCATGTCTGCGGATTTCATTATCGGTACGTTGTACCAGCCGTCCTTTTGGTAATATTCGGGAACGGCTGTCCAGTCGGCGGGGAGCATATCCCAAGGGATACGCTTTGTACCTGTTACGGGGTCGTCTATACGCACGTCGTATTCGCGAAGCCACGGCAGGACTTCCGCTTCACGCCCCGCCTTTTTGAGCGTGAAAGAAGCCGTATCCCGTGCACGTCCCAAAGGGGAAACGTAGTACTGCTTAACGTCAAGAGGAGCTATCCGTTCCGAGAGAATTTCAGCTTCCCGCCAGCCTTTTTCGGTAAGGGAATCTATAGAGTAGTCCGGGTCGCCGTGGCGGATTATAAGTATGTTCATGGGTGAAAATTCCTCCGATATTTTTTATTTAATTATAACGCTTTCGGGGTATTATGTCAACTTTAAACGCTAAACATCGGACTAAAGCTGCTTCGTCCGATGTTTGACATTCTTTCTAAAAAATGCATTTATACAGTTTATAATTCAGAACCCAAACAAATATATCCCTCTGCTAAGAAGCTGTCCCGTCTCATGACGGAACAGCTTCTTTAATTGTTATCTTGTTTCGGAGAGCAGCCGAAATACTTTACAT
>CAMWRN010000134.1 GCA_947176675.1 uncultured Clostridia bacterium
TGGCAACATTTTGGCAACAGAAAATCAGCAAGCCATAATAAATGATGTAATTGATGTAAAAATAGGCGTGTATTTGCATACAACTTAAACAAAAATAGTTAATAACAACAAAGAATACGCCGAGTTCGAATAATAACTAAATTTTCAAAAGTCTCTATTTTACGCGGTTTGACGGCTGTGTTTTCGTTTTATGGTTCTATTGCGGTTCTATAACGTTTAAAAAATTTTCCCGCTGGTGTCAGATTCTGATAAAAACTCAGGATCACAGCATCAGCGGGATTTATGTATTCGGTGGTCAAAAACTCCCCACCCGTTTTTATTTACGGGCAGGGATATGAACGGCAATTATTTTAAACGTCCTCGTCCATTTCCTTATAGTATTTCAAACACATATATTGGCTCGCGGGTTTTGCTTTTTTCGCAAGGTCAATCAAATTCAACGACTTAAATTGCTCGTTATTTTCCGCTTCGCCTTTTGTATATTGTTCGGGAAATTCAAGCGCGTCAAAAATCAAGTCCAAATCGGACTGAAAATTATCCTCGCCCTCCTTGACTTCGGCTTTTTTCAGCAGCTTCATAACCTCGGAAAAATTCTGCATTTCGTGGTTTTCACATTCAACGAGATAGAAACAAAGCGCCGCCAGCAAAGCCTTTGTGCTGTCCGTCCAAAATTGATCGCCTCCGTCGCCGCCCTCCTTGGAAGTGTTTTTCATCAAAACATTTACCATAGACCGAAGCAATTCGCCTTTTGGGTCGGTGCAGACATATGAAGTATTCGCCTGCATTAAATTCGGTTTTACATAAAACGGGACTTACCAGAACCCGAACCGCCGATAACCATAACGTTGAGATTTTTCCGCGTCTGCCGAGTTATTCAGCGACATTTTTACGTCATTTGTGAGGACGATATTATTGTCGATTATGTACTCGTGCTCCTTTTTCGCAGCCCTTAATTTCGGTATATCGGAGATTTTTATTTTTGTACTTTTTTCCGATTTATCCGAAATATTTTTCTCGGATTTTTCGGTATTTTTATCGGTAATTTCCGAATTATTTTTATCCAAATTTTCCGTAATTTCGGGCTTGTCCCTTGCCTTAAACCAACCCTTGATTTTGGCAAAAATCCTTTTAAAAATATTTTCTTTTTCGGTGGTCTATCAAGCAACGACTTTATTTCCTTTTGATTAGCCCACCGAGCAGAACCGTGTTCCTCACCCTTCCTATGAAATTTTTTCTTGTTCGTGACTTTCATCAGCGCGTACAGACCAATTCCGAACGCCGCAAAAATCGGGAACTGCAAAGCCTTTTCGCCCTTTTTCAATTGCTCCAAAACTACATCGGTATCCATAAGCGTGGCTCGTCGCTTGACGTTTCCATAAAATTCACAGGAATATCGTGTTCAGCGCAGTACGCCTGAAAGCCCTCAACCTGTTCCTTTTCAATAGTAATCATTCGATGGGTCTGTTCGGGAGCTTTCATTTTTTCCCGCACAATTCCCTGAACGATAGAGTTTACCGCCTCCTTGTCTTTCACATTGAAGAAAACGGACAGCGTATTTTCCTTGCCGCTTTCCCGTATCGCCGCAACGGGAATCTCCATTTTCTTGGTTTGCTTGAGGAACTCGCCGTAATCCTCTTTAGCAAAGCTTGGGAGCATTGTGACCTCGCCGCCCTCTTTAAGTTTTTGGTACGTCACCTCGCCGCCAGACAGTACCTCGTCCGCAAGTTCCATTTGCAAAGCCATATCGCCGTCCGTAACAAGGGTGCTTACTTTGGGAAGATACCGAGCCAATTCTGGGCTTGCATATTTAAGATGCCAAATCGCAAGTGACGGTACTTTATACACTTTAGCCATTTCAGCCGCAAGTGCTGAGTTTACAGGCAGATGCCCGTTTTCATACTTGGAAAGCGTACCGACTTCCGAAATTCCGAGCAGTACAATAGCTTGTTCCTGCGTTAAACCTGCCTGTTCACGACAAGTTTTGTAGTATAACTTGTTGGGATTAGACATTCTCAATCACTTCCTTTTGAGGTATAATTGATTTAACAAAAGCATTATGTTGACATATGCTCGGGAATACCCAGTGCTTCAGTAATAGATTTTGTGATACGGTCTGAACAGCGCACACCACACATAAAGCTGTCAATAGTGCCTTTGCTGCAACCTGCCGCTTTTGCCAAATCAGCATGAGTCCATTCCCGCAAAGCCAACTGCTTTTTAACCTCTGCCTTAAATGCAATAAAATCCTGCATAGATACACCTCCTGTATTGTATAATAAACTTGACAATTTTGGTAAAAAGTTGTATCATATAAGTGCCACCCAACATGATACCGACTTTTCTGCAAATTTGCGGAAGTTTTTATTGTGTTGCGGTTGTAATATTTGTTTTACAATTTATATTATATTGATTATTGTCTAATAGCCAACAGAATTTTAGACGATAATCTAAAATTAGCGTTTTGCATAAAAGGAGGACGTAATTTTGGATATTGTAGATAAATTGCAAGCCCTTCTTAATAAGAATATGAATTTTGCTTCCATTGAGAAAGAACTTAAAATGGGTAACGGAATAATAGGAAAATGGAGAAAGCAAAGTCCTTCGTGTGATAAAATAAGTAAAGTAGCCAATTACTCCCTTAGCCATGCTTCGGGAATTTTCGCGTCAATGCTTTGCATCATTTCCGATAGCTCTGAAATAAGCCTCCTGTAACATTCTTTTGAGCAGAAAAAACTCTTAAATCTTTTTCCGTCAAGTTGTTTACCGCATTGCATACATGAAGTGTAGTACTCTTCAATGTTATTTGGCAATTTCTGCTTATAACTATTATCCATAATAGCCTTTCTCCGCAAATTTGCAGTTGTAATATTTGTATTACAATTTATATTATATCGCCATATATGGCGAATAAGATAAAAGAGTTTTCTAAATTAAAAAATATTTCTCTAAAGAATATTTTAGAAAACTGCAATCTTGATTCAAATACTTTTTCGCATATGTTACACGGCAAAGCCATTGCATTTGATAGCCTTGCAAAAATTGCTGATTACCTTGACTGCTCAGTTGATTATCTTTTAGGACGAACAGATAATCCTGATTCACATAAATTATAGACAGGAGGACTAACAAAATATATGGGATTACTTAATTTTTTTAAAAAAATCAATAATTCAGAACCGCCTATTCCTGATAGCGAAAAGAAATATTATCAGTCTGATAGCTATTACACAAAGAAAGCACATCAAGGCACACAATTTGAACATGATGTTATAACCTTTGAAGAACGAAAAAATACATCTATCCCGTCAAAAAATGGATTGTATGTTGCAGAAATTCTTTTATTAGAATATTGCTCCTATGGAACTTATCCGCACCCAAAAGACGGATACCCTGGATTTTGGTGGTTTGAATATGGCATAAGGAACGTTGGTGCAAAGCTTCAATCTCTTGAAGAACGGGGTTTTATCAGAATATCATCGCCAAGTGAAAGCATTTCCAGTTTGACAATTCCGCAGCTTAAAGAAATATTAGGTGCGTTTAACTTGTCGACCAGCGGGAAAAAGGACAATTTGGTACAGCGTATAAAAAACAATTTGAGCAATGACGATCTATCCGATTATATTTCAGAATGTAAATACACTTTGACGGACTTAGGAAAAAACGAGTTGTCCGAAAACGAATATGTCCCTTATGTTCATAAAAAGAAACCGCTTGGCATTACTGTATGGGAAATTAACAGCAGAATATCTAAAGAAATCAATTGGCAAAAGCATTTTCGTGATATGTTTTGGAAAGAATTTAGTACACAATGTCAACAACACATAAAAGAACAGAATTACGGTTTTTATCGCAACACTCGCTTTGATATGGCAATGTTTTTGAAAGAAGAACAAAAATATTATGACGCTATCGCATTACTTTCCGAGGTCGTTTTTTGGGATTTGACTGGATGCGGTAACAGTTTTAATTACAATAGTTTTTTAGAAGTTGAATTCGGACTAAATAACCAGTTTGGAAACGGATTTTTGTTCCCATATGAAAAATCAATTATGACCGTTGCACCTGGGATTGTAAGGGAAATTGGCATATGTCAAAAAAAACTTAATCTAAGTGACGATGATCTAAGAGCTTTTTTGACAGAAAACATAAAAGTTTTTACAGCCCCTGTTCAATTCTTTACATATGACGAAATTGTCGATATTATCTTTTGGGAACGCGATAAGGACACTTCTCAACTAAAAAAAGTTTACGACAAAGCAAAGAAACGTTTTGACCCACAAAATCCAAATATACTTTCAACACAAAAATAAGGAGGAATTAACTATGTACACAGGCAAAGAACAATTTATCACAGAACAGGGACAAGCCGCAGCGAACGTAACCGATTTTTGGCGCTGGAGTGGCTCTAATCTTCTCGATAATACATATCGCGGTATGCTTGCGGAGTTCCTCGTTGCAAGAGCTTTAAATCTTGACAGTATTGCCCGTGCGGAATGGGGACTTTATGACCTGCTGTACGGCGATACAAAAATTGAAGTCAAGTCCTCCGCATACGTTCAGGCTTGGGAGCAAAAGGAACTGTACTCACCGAGATTTGATATTCATGTACCGGTTTCCGAGGGAAAGCGGCAGTCTGATATTTACATATTTTCCCTACTAAATGAAAAAGAGAGAGACAAGGTTGACCCTCTCGACCTCAATCAATGGGATTTTTATATTGTGAAAACTTCCGTTATCGACTCAACCTTTGATATGCAGAAAAGCGTTTCCTTGTCGTTGATCGAGCCTATAGCCATAAAGGTAAAATTCACGGGAATAAAGCAGGCTGTCGATATGATAGGAGCAGCAGCCGTATGAACGAGAATAAAGGTGAAATAATAATTTATCAGACCGACGACGGCAGCACCAAAATAGACGTGCGGTTTGAGGACGAAACTGTTTGGCTTACGCAGCAGCAAATGGCGGAACTGTTCCAAACATCAAGAACTAACGTTGTTGAGCATATTAAGCACATTTATGACGAGGGAGAACTTGACAAAAATTCAACCTGTCGGAAATTCCGACAGGTTCAAAATGAGGGCGGCAGACAGGTTTCTCGGGAGCTGACGTGCTACAATCTTGATATGATAATATCCCTCGGTTATCGTATAAGGTCGATAATCGCCACGGCTTTCAGACGTTGGGCTACCGAACGTCTGAAAGAGTACATGATAAAGGGCTTCACTATGGACGACGACCGTCTGAAAGAGCTCGGCGGCGGGAACTACTGGAAAGAGCTTTTAGACCGTATACGCGATATCCGTTCCTCGGAAAAGGTTATGTACAGACAGGTGCTTGACCTTTACGCCACAAGCGTGGACTACGACCCCCAAAGCGCGGAATCGGTCGCTTTTTTCAAAATGGTTCAGAACAAGCTGCATTATGCCGCTCACGGACACACAGCGGCGGAGCTTATTTACGAACGGGCGGACGCGGAAAAGCCATTTATGGGGCTTAACACCTTTTCGGGGGACTTTCCCGCCGCAAAGGACATAGGCATCGCAAAAAATTATCTTACGGAGGACGAACTGAAAATTCTGAACAATCTGGTCTCGGGATATTTTGATTTTGCGGAAATACAGGCTATGCGGCACAATCCCATGCACATGAGCGACTACGCCGAACATCTGGATAACGTACTTAAATCTACCGGTGAAAAGCTGCTTGACGGCGCGGGAAAGATAAGCCATAAGGAAGCCTTGGAAAAGGCAAAAAAAGAGTACCAAAAATTTATTGTGCAGAACCCCTCTCCCGTTGAGGAGGAGTATTTGCGTACCATAAAAAATCTTGAAAAAACGGCGAAAAAGAAATCGAAAGAGAAATGAGTATCCGGTATGAAAAAAGCAGGACTTTACATAAGAGTATCTACTCTCGAACAGGCACAGGAAGGTTACTCAATAGGTGCGCAGAAAGAACGCTTGATAGCTTTCTGCAAGGCGCACGACTGGACTATTGCGGATATTTATGTTGACGGAGGATATACGGGTTCAAACCTCAATCGTCCCAGTATGCAGAAACTGATCTCCGAAATCGGCAAAATGGATATTGTGCTTGTGTACAAGCTTGACCGTTTAAGCCGTTCTCAAAAGGACACGCTGTATCTCATCGAGGAGGTTTTCTTACCGAATAACGTAGACTTTGTGTCGATGAGTGAATCCTTTGATACGGGAACGCCTTTCGGCAGAGCAATGCTAGGCATACTTTCGGTTTTTGCCCAACTGGAGCGTGAGCAGATAAAAGAACGCACCAAAATGGGACGTATAGCAAGAGCGAAACAGGGCTTGTATCACGGCGGCGGCAGAATTCCTATAGGGTATGACTACAAGGACGGAAAGCTTGCAGTAAACGAATACGAAGCCGTACAAATAAAAAAATATTTGAATGGTACATAGGAATGGCAATCGATAAAATAGCCGAACGTCTTAAAGCTGAGGGCTATAAAAATAAATACAAAAGTTGGGATATAACAAACGGCAGCACAGTCGCAAAAATCTTATGCAATGATATATATTGGGGAGTGACGCGTTTTGGCGATGTGATAACGGAAAACACCCACGAACCGCTTGTTACAAGAGAACAGTTTGAAAAGGTACGGAAAATCAAGAAAAAGCGTCAGGAGATTTACGGGAGTCTGAATAAGGAACCGTGTAAATGCCAATAATAACCACAAACAAAGTAATG
>CAMWRN010000135.1 GCA_947176675.1 uncultured Clostridia bacterium
TAGAATTTATAAAATTACTTAAGGGTATTTGAAGCGTGTTTTCGTTTATTTAGACACACAAGCGGACTCAATCAGATCAAAACCGCCCTATATGTCGTAAGTTTAGACTAAAAATCAGACGATGTTTGCCGCTTTTCTTGTGGCTTTAGTCTCATTGTGAACATAGATATTAGCGGTGAGTGATGTTTTTTTCATGGACTTATTCCGATTATTATTGTGAAAAATATTACCCAAACTAAAATCCTCCAAACTTCTAAAAATGAAGTTGGAGGATTTTATTGTATAGGGATTTCATCCGCCAAATTTGTCGTTTTTTATTTGACAGATTATCATCAACCCAAGCTTTCCAAAAATTCCTTTTTCTCATAAAAATGAATAGCATACTTCAAAATATCATCAAATTTGTAGCCAACATCTTCTTTCAAAATAGGCAGCTGAACCGTATGTCCGAGAAAGCCTGCTATATATATTGCGGTAATTACCTCAACGGTTTTTCTGCCGTCAATTCCTGTTATAAGCGGACTTCCGTTAGTTTCCAAGGCTTTCAGAACGTCGTCGATTTCTCCCGTGTGACCCTCATATGTCAGGTCAGGTATCCCATTATAAAAATCATCTAATCTTTTTTTCAGTTCCGTATTTCCTCCGCGACAGGGGAAACCGTTTGACTGACTTATCTCCGCCTTTACATTCCATGACGAAGAAAGCTTTGCGTCCGCGCATTGCAGGACAATACCCTGCTCCTCGCCATGGTGTACAACGGAGCTTGTTATCTGCGCCATACTTCTGTCGCTGTAATGCAAACAGGCTACAGACAGGTCTTCGACCTCCGAATTATCGTGCATTACATTTGTCATCATGGCTATCACGGAATCGGGCAGTTTACCCTCTATCCAGTTGAGCATGTCAATATGATGTACCGCGTGGTTAAGAGTCGGACCACCGCCCTCCTTTTCCCATGTGCCTCTCCACCACAGGTCATAGTAGCAATGTCCCCTCCACCAAGCCGATTCTATTTGAGCAAAGCAAAGCTTTCCCGCAATGCCGCTGTCAACAGCCTTTTTTAGTTTGTAAACGGAATTTCTGAACCTGTTCTGCGCAACACAGGCAAGCAGTACATTATTTCTTTTTTCCGCTTCAAGCATTTCATCGCATTCGGCAAGACAGGCAGCCATTGGCTTTTCTACAAGAACATTGCACCCTGCGTCCATGCTGTCAACAGCTATCTGCGCATGGACGTAAGGCGGCGTGCAGACATGGATCAAATCAAATTTTATGCCCGATTTCAGCATACTTTTATGGTCGGAAAATACGGGACAGTCCAGTCCGTACTTTTCCTTGACAGCTTTGGCTTTTTCAGGGTAAATATCGCAAAGAGCCGCTATTCTGCACCTTTCGGGAAATGTTAAAAGTCCCTCTATATGAGCCGATGAAATGTTTCCCGTACCTATTATCGCTGCGTTTATCATAATAAAGTCCTCCTTTTTGAGCAAATCATTTTGCTAATAAAGTATCGGCAGATTTTCTTTAGTCACGGAATATGGACTTGAATACAGCTTTTTAAGATAGTCAAAGCTGTTGAATTTTTCTGAAAGACAATATGGTTTTGACCATGTCATATAGCTTGACCAGCCGATTTTTTCATCGTGGATCGCGTCCGCATCAGGCATACTGCCTATTTCACCTATTATTGTTATTTTAGGCTGTTCCGTTATTTTTGCAAGTTCATGATACTGATCTGCACAGGAAGTGTGAACGTGGCTTTCGGGGTACATATCCCGCGAAATAATATCAACAACGTCATCTCCCGGATAGCACTCGGACAGCGGCGAATTCCACACCCAAATAAGGTTGTTCAGCTTGTGGAATACGGTGTACCGTTCATACATACGGCGGTACAGCTTTTTAACGGTATCCGCACCCTGCGCGCCCCACCAGAACCAGTGTCCGTCACCCTCGTGAAAGGGTCTCCAAAGAATAGGTATACCCTTGTCGCAAAACGGACGGAGAATTCCTGCCATAGTATCCATATCCGCAAGCAACGCAATATTTTCAGGCGTCCCGTCAATGACCGCTTTTGCTGCGTCGAAATCGGTATTTTGCGTAAAAAAGGATTTTGACCGTCCCCCCAGCGGGGAAAACCAGTGCCACGTAAAGGTTATAAGTCCTTTTTGTTCAGCCCATTCCCATGCACGTTTAAGAGTGCCGTAATTTTCCGTCACCTCGGTCATGCACTCGTCATCGGTGTCGGCGTAGTTGATGTTCGGCGAATAGGACAAAAGCTCAAAGCCAAGCAGGGCGGGTTCACTGCCCGTTATTTTTTTGATTTGGTGAAGCTCCTCCATAGCCATTGTCTGCGTATGCTGACCCGTAACGATGTTTTCGTATGTGATGTCTGAAAGATATTTAAGTACATTTTTCACGCACTGCTGTGAATCTGAATTTGCAGGCATATAAATCTTATCGCTCATGATACTATCTCCTTTACAATTTATTTTTCAGTAGAAATCAAGATCGTACCTTTATTATCATTTTACCCTGCGTGAAAAAAATTGCAATGATGTATTGTATTTTTATACTGACAAATCCTATCATTAACGGGACGACTTTATCACCTCCGCTTTCATCTGCGCCTTTACGCATAATTCCGCCGCCTTAAAAGCGTGTTCCTGCGTCATAGCATTTTCAGTGCGGTCAATGCAGTCCAGAATTAATTTCCCGAAATATGGGAAACCGACTTTTCCGGCCACACGGAGGTGGTGTTCGCCTTCTTTATTTACCATAAAAACATGGTCGGAGGTACCATCGTTCGTACCCACGTTTACATATTTACGCAGCTCAATATAACCGTCCGTACCGAGAATAAATGTCCTGCCGTCGCCCCATGTGGAAAGCCCGTCCGGAGTGAACCAGTCCACACGGAAATGTTGAGTTGCGCCGTTGTCCCCCACAAGTACAGCGTCGCCGAAGTCCTCCAGTTCCGGATAGTCGGGGTGAGCGTAATTGCCCACCTGACTGTACTTAATTTCCGCATCCTTAACGCCGCAGTAGTATAAAAACTGTTCTATCTGATGACTGCCTATGTCGCATAAGATCCCGCCGTATTTTTCCTTTTTGAAAAACCATTCGGGCCTGTATTTCGGATTGCCGATACGGTGCGGTCCGAAGCCGTCAATATGTATAGGCTGACCTATCGCACCCTGCTCGATAAGCTGTCCCGCAAAAATGGCGGACTCCACGTGCAGCCGCTCACTGTAGTAGACCATGTACTTCCGCCCGGTACTTCGGACAGCTTCCTTTGCCGCCGCCAGCTGTTCAAGAGTTGTAAGGGGAGCTTTGTCCGTAAAATAGTCCTTTCCCGCCGCCATGACACGCAGTCCAAGCGGACACCTTTCGCTTGTTACCGCAGCAGAGCACACCAGCTTCACCTCTGGGTCGGAAAATACCTCTTCCTCGCACCGTGCAGCCATAGCTTCGGGAAACTTTTTTTGGAACTCCGCGACCTTTCGGGGATCAGAGTCGTATACCCATTTTACTGTTGCCCCCGCCTCTTTAAGTCCTCCGCACATTCCGTAAACATGACCGTGATCCAACGCCACAGCCGCTATGCAGAATTCCCCCGCTTTTACTACGGGCGCGGGCTTACCCTTTGGCGCGTAATTCATACCGCTTGATATATCGGACATTTTCTTTTCCTCCGTTTATAAATTTTTATTTGTGAAATTTTTTATACCAATTGAAATATAACTACCCCGGCAATGCAAATAATGCTTCCCGCAAGATTAAAACGTGAATATCGATTTCTTTGTATGATACCTATAACAAACAATGATATGAGTATCATTGGCTGAATAAACGAATAGCTTGCAAGACTGACCGAAATAACAATATTCTCGATAAGCATTCCTGCCGTGTTGGGAATACGGGCAAGGATAACGTTCGCTGCGCCTTTTTTATTCTTTTTGAATATTTCAACGAGATTTATTTTTGTCAGCATTATCAGCGACACCAACATCAGTGCGGGCATAAACTGCATTGTCGGCGAAACGTACGGCGTGAACGTTTTTATTATAAGTCCGTAGCCGTATTTTGCCGCAAGGTACAGCGCAAGCGGGACGGCAATTTTGCGGTATTCTATCTTATTTTCACGCCCCGACCGTACAATAAGCGCAAGACCCGTTACCGTTGCCGCTATGCACAAAAGCTTCAGCATTGACAATTCTGCACCGTAAATAACGTCGGTGAGATAGGATACAAAAAGGGTAACGCCTATCCAAGCCTTAAGTTCAAATGCAGATAACTGCCGAAGCACTATCGCATTCATCTGAAACTCAAAAATTTTGCATACCGCAATAAGCAGGATCGCTGCAAAGGACTGCCATGTCAGGGTGAAATAAATGTCCTGAAAAGGCAGAGAAAGCAGCGTGAAAACCGACAAGGAAGAGCACATCAGAAAAGTAAATTCATCGCCGCTGAATTTTGCCTTTGAAACGGCATACTTATCGCTGAACGAGGTTATCGTGTAGCAGACCGTTACCCCGAACATCAAAGCAAATACATTCACCACCTGACCCTCCAGCGTTCGCCGATATTCTCTGGACTTTCACCGTGTTCGGGCTTGCTTTCAAGTTTTTCCTTTCTGCACAGCTCTATAAGATATTTTTCAAATAACGCTTCATCCGTGGGTATTTCCGCCCAGTCGTCCGTCCATGAGGAAAGATACGCGGCGTTTGATATGGAAAGGGAATTAAGTCCCTCTATACCGTCGGCTATCATTTCTGTGCCGTTAAGTATAGACTGCGCAAAAGCTTCAAGCACCTGCGGGTGTCCCTCGGGCTCGGTTGCGGTAAATTCCTCATATTCGGTCTCGGGGGAAACGAAGCCTTCCTTTGACGCAAAGCAGAATTCACGCTCGGAGACTTTAAGCTTCCACCATTTTAATTTCCCCTGTTCGATAACTATTTTGCCAAGGTCTCCCGATATTTCAAGACGGTTCGTACCCGGCGCTTCTCCGGTTGTGGAAATGAATACCGAGGTCGCTCCGTTTTCGTATTCGCCGTATATGGTAACGTCGTCCTCAACGCCTATGTTGTGATACTTTCCTACCGTGCAGAACGCCCGCACCCTTTTGGGCATACCGAATATCCATTGCCATAAGTCGAGATTGTGAGGAGCCTGATTCAAAAGCACGCCGCCGCCCTCTCCGTTCCATGTAGCGCGCCAGCTTCCTGAGTCATAATACGCCTGTGTGCGGTACCAGTTGGTGACTATCCATACCATACGTTTAAGCTGCCCGAGCTGACCGCTGCGGATAATTTCCCGCGCCCTTGCGTACATGGGATTTGTGCGCTGATTGAACATTATGCCGAATTTCACGCCCGATCTTTCAGCCGCCTCGTTCATCTCTCGTACCTGCTTTGCATATACTCCGGCAGGCTTTTCGGTAAGGACGTGAATACCCCGCTTGAAGCACTCTATTGCAATAGTCGGGTGGTCGTAGTGGGGTACCGCCACCAATGCCGCATCAATAACGCCGCTGTCCAGCATTTCTTTATAGTCGGCAAAACGGTTTACCGAACCGTATTTTGATTCATCGGCAATTTTTTTCGGGTCAATATCACAGACGGCTGTTACGTTCACGGAGGGACATTTCCCCTCAGCCACATTTCTGAAATGTCCGCTGCCCATGTTGCCCATGCCTATTATGCCAAGCCTTATTTTTTCCATAACGCTCCTCCTTTTCGGCGTTCCCGTTGATTTTATGTGACAATTATATCAAGGATAAATTTATAATGCAATTGTTATTTTTATCATATTATATTGCAAATTAGCGCATAATATGGTATAATAAAAATACGCAGAAAGAGGCGGTACATATGGAAAACTATTCACAGGAATTTACATTAAATAACATATACGTAAGACACGCTGTTGACTATGAGCCTGACGATGCCTGCTTTGAAATGCACATTCATTCAAGGTGCGAGATATTTTATTTTGTTGCGGGTAGGGTTGAGTGTCTTGTGGAGGGTTCAAAATATCCTTTGGAACGTGGCAGTCTGGTCATAATGCGTCCTGCCGAATCGCACAGAGCCAAAATTTTAAAGGATAATTTATACGAAAGATATACAATAAATTTCCCGCTTTCCGCCGCAGACAGCATAGATCCCGAACGAATACTTATGAAACCGTTTCTTGACAGACCGCTCGGTATGGGAAATCTGTATCTTCCTACAGAATTTGACGGAGTACCTATAGAAAATTATTTTAAACGCATATGCAGCTGCAATGACAAATACGCAGCGGAGGTCGAGATACAATTATGTCTGTTGTCTGTACTGGATGCCATAAGAACAGCGAATACGAACAGAGACGTATGCCAATATCCCGCCGAACAGACCCGCCCCGTCCGCATACTTAAATATATAAACGATCATCTTTTTGAAAAGCTTTCCGTACCGATGCTTGCGGAGCGTTTTTATATAAGCGTTTCGCAGTTCAACAGAATATTCAAAAATGCCACGGGCAGCTCGCCATGGGAATACATAACATTAAAAAGACTGACCGCCGCCAAGGAAAAAATAAGCAACGGAGCGCAGGTCACCAAAGCCTGTGCAGAATGCGGCTTTGACGATTATTCGGTTTTTTACAGAGCATATGTAAAGTATTTCGGCT
>CAMWRN010000136.1 GCA_947176675.1 uncultured Clostridia bacterium
TAAATATTCATCATAAATATATTTCCGTCGCTGCAAACTCCTGCCGAGGAGGACACATCTTCCGCAACGGAAAGAATTTCTATACTTGAACCGTCATACTGCACCGTCATATAAACGGTATCTCCTGAGGACGCTCTAATAACATTTTCTATCATTTCGGTACTCTGACCAGATAACATGCTAAAGTTTTTGGAAACATTCTTTCCGTCTGACGCTCTCTTTATGTACAAAGTATGACGGCCAAAATCTACCGAATCAAATTTTGCAATACCGTTTTCGTCTGTCTTTGCATACTTGGGAACAGAGTGAAGCTCCATTGAAAGCCCCGAAACAGCGTTGCCGTCTGCGTCTACAACTCTGATGACCGTGGTTACCGAACCTTTATCATTGACCTTGCCTGTATTTGAAACACCTGCCGAGTTCTCGCTGTTTCCACCGTTCCCACCGTTTCCGCTGTTCCCGCCGTTTCCTCCGTTTCCGCCATTGCTTATATAGTCAATGTATACGTTCTGAGCAGATCTTTTAAGCTCGTTGGTATCGGACGTTCTGAACTCCGCAGCAAGAGTATGCGGAACAGTGTTATCCGTTACACCGATATGCTCAAAGGTTTGCGCACGGACTGTGATCTTGGTCGAACCTTCTTCAGCGTCATAATCACTGCCCTCTGTAAGCTTTATACCGTTTATATAGAAGGCTTGAAGCTCAGAAAGCGGTCCCTCGGACCAGAACAGGTCGTTGTCTATCACAATTCTGTCAACTGTTGGATTTTCAGCAGAGCCTGCGTAATAGACTGTAATGTACTTAGAAACTCTTTCTACCAGCAAATGGCCCTGTATATCACTGTTTGCCGCGTCAACATTTTCATCGGTGTTGTCTTCTATGACAATTGTATAACTGCGTGTGCAGGTGTATGGCAAACCGTTATCCTGCTTTTTTCCGTTGTATACAGCCTTAACGGTAAAGGTGAATTCACCTGTCTCCATAGGAATGCCGTAAAGCTCGCCATTCGGACGAAGCTCAATTCCGTCGGGAAGCTCGCCGCCTGAAATACTGAACTGCATGGCGTTGCTTCCGTACATATTGTTGGTCATAATAACGCTTGAATACGGAACGTACTTAACGCCGTCATACAGCTCGTCGGTGGTAATTTTAGGTATACCAGCGATACCCGTCAAGGCAATATCAACCGAACCACCGTTTGCTGACGAAATTGTAAGCGTACCCGAAACCTCACCGAAATAATCCTCATCTATAGGAACAAGACGTACCTTTGCAATATTATCGGAATTTGAGGTCTTTGTAAACGCCGCAAGCTTTTTCACGCTACCGTCAACAACTGTCCAGTAATCATCAAGCTTTACTCCTTGAGCGTCTCCACTCAGCAAAACATTAATGCCCGTAAGCTCAGCATCTCCTATGTTCGCAAAGAAAATATCATGGCTATAATTATTTATTGAATCAAGGAACACCTCACGCTGAGGAATACCGCTACTGCTGAAATGGTCGGGATTATTCACAGCATTTACAAACAGTTTTGCACCGCTTTGCTGTGTAACAAAGGTTACCCAGTAGTTTTTGAGGTGTGTACCGCTTTCCGAAGCGGCAGAATACTGAATGGCTTTTCCCGATTCAAATGTTATGGGAGATTCACCTGATTTTTGAATTCCCTGATAGCCGTTTGCGTATACGTTCACACCCGAATCGCTGCTAAAAACAGGGTAGATTACAGTACCGTCCGCAACAGGGTTTCCTCCGTCAAGAACAAACAATGTCTGATAACCGTTTTTGTAATAAGAATCGTCTGTACTTGGCAGCTTGTAGCTGGATAAAAAAGTTGTACCGTTGTTTCCGTCATCTGTCTCAGCACGGTAAATACTAAAATAAGTATCGTCGGAAAGTATTTCTTCACCGCTTGATTCAATAATAGCAACATATGCATTAGCGCCGAAAGATATATTGTATATATTTTCTGCGGTAACTACTACAGATTTTATTCTTACAGGTGTCCCATCGATTAGATAAGCCGTCGTTTCAGGAAACTGCGAAAGATTAACAGGTGTACCATATCCAAATAAAGAATCCTTTATATCAGTTCCGTTTATGTCATTTCCAAAACAGGCTTTCCTTATTTTGGATGAGTCACGTTCCGCGATATAATTGGAATGATTTTGAGCGTTGTCATCACCGTAGTCTCTGTAATATGCACTAACATACACATTTTTTAATTCACTGAAATCATTGGCTATATAAATTTTTTCGCTGAATGATAAAGGATAACGTCCGTTTGGCTCTTCATACAAACCTGCCACTATATATGATGCACTATTACATCTTGCAGTCAAGGACATTGAACTGCCAACATGAGAAAAAACTATATTTATTGGATAAAAATTTTTTACACCGTTTGTACCATTAACCACAGCTGTAATATTTGAATTCCAAAAAGCCCAATATGATTCTCTGGTCATTTTATATGGTTCACTTTTTCCGTCATAAATTATATACGGAGTAATGTTTACAGCATTATCCAGAGCCGACTCGTCCCGAATTATTCCCTTGTAAAATTCTATATTATTTTTATTCAAGTTATTAGAAAGAGCAATTTGAAAATACAAATCATAGTTTACTAATCCATATTCTGAATATATTATGTTCCCATATGTATTCCATGAACTCGCATTCCATATACCGTTACCGCTATAATTAGAATACGCGTCATGAATTGTAATCTCTTGTTTATTTTTATCAAACGCTTTTAATTCAAAATAATCTTCCATGAATTTGAAAGAAATATTTATGGCATAAAATTTATTGTCAATATTAAGTTGGTCGTCACTTAGAATAAAATATATTCTGTAAATATTGTAATGCGGTTCAATTATGTCATTCCAACCAACGGGATGATAATCGTCATCGTTAAATGAATACATAATTGTGCCCGAATAAACCCCCGAAGCGCTGATAACTCCATCCTCGGCGAGAGCTTGGCTCAATGCTTCCCTTGCATACAAAGCGTATCTGGAGTTATATTCAAGCCCTTCCGGAATTCCGCCCGTACGGTCAATTGTGACTGATTTTTCTATTCTTGTCAGCGGCAGCAAACTGAACGGCATGATACCGCCGTCGTCACCGTCTGAAATAATTTTGTCATCTTGTTTAATTTCCTCTTCTGTGTCATTGCTTTCATTTTTTTCTCCTGTCTGCGGCTCGCCGTCAGATACTCCATGATCCGAGTACGAGCCCTCAGGCTGCTGTTCGATCTCATCAGCCCACACCGTCGGCACCGCGCATACGGACAACGCCAGTGCAAGCATAAGAGCCATCAGCTTTTTGGTTATCTTCATTACAACCATTTCCTTTCTTTAAATAAATATATGAATTAAAGCATTTCTGCGTAATTCCGATAGCTTTTCGCCTTTTCCTTAAGCTCGTCAAGCTCAAATATGGGCGAAACTTTTATGTTTCCTGCGGGTAGGTCGTATATAAGCGTATCCCCCGCAATATCGCACAAATACGGCATTTTTGCGATCGGCTCAAACTTTTTGTTCATAAGCACTCCATAGTACATACCCTCGGCGGAAATATACTGCGCGATTACATACCTGTTCGTTTCGGTTACGTACGTAAGATAATCCTCGCTGTTCAGCATAGCTATCTCCCCGCCTGTTTCTTTGTCGTAGGCTGTCGGAGTACCATGCAGAGGAGATCTCACAATGAAGCTTGCTGTTTCAAGCTCCTCGTCGAGGCTTTCGACAGGCGGAGCAATTTCATTCTCCGAAATGATTTCTCCCGTCTTTGCCGAATAACAAACCACCCTGCCGCTATAATATGTGACCTCAAGGCAGTCGCCGTCGTGTCGATACTGCTGGTCGTAAACCTTTTCCGCGTCGGGAATTTTAACAGCCGTTTTTATACTGCCGTCGTGATCTACTATGGTAAATCCATTAAAATCAAACAGCATAACGCTTGAGCGGTCTGAAAGCACCCTTGCTTCGCTGTGCTTTATTTTCGGATCGTAACTCATTATGCATGAATCACTGCTGTCCCTCATCTTCAATACCTCTATTACAGGAGTATTTCTGTCAGCCAAAACTACATATTCATCTGTTATCAGAACAAAATCAGGTTTGATCTCACGCTGTTCCGACTGAAGCAGTCCCGCACCGCTGAAAAATACAGAGTAACTCTCGTCAGCGGATACAATGACATATTTCCCGGAAATATCAAAGCTGTCTATATTTTTATTTTCTGTGTACGCAGCCGCTGTTTGCTCAAAGGTTTCTGTGTCCATCATAACCAGCGTGTCGTTCAGCGAAACATACAGCCTGCCGTCATAAGCTTTTACGGCGAAAACTGTGTTGCTGTCCATACCTCCCAAATACTGGGCATCAGCGCAGTCTATAAGTCCTAATTGCGAGCCTGATGCGCCTGCCGCTGAAAAAGCAAAAACACTGCCGATGAAATTACCGTCAAAATGCGAATAGTCAGAAGCGTCATAAACGACAATATCCCGCTGATCATCGTAAATATGCATTACACCGAGATATCCGTCCGAAAGACTTACAGCACACATACTTCCGTCCTCGTTCAGCTCAAAAACGTTCCTGTCGGCGTCGGCAAATCTGTCGTTTTCGGGAACGTTAAGATTCCTGCCGTCAAGCTCCTGCAAAGAAATAAGTTCACCCGATTTTACATCATAAAATTTTAACGTATCATCAGATCTGTAAATTGCCGCAGCTGTAGACCCATCCCCCGAAACCGCTATAGCAGTGGCAGGCTCGCCTTGCCAGAGAACAGTATCAGTTGAGATATCATACGCTGTAAGACCGTCTTTCCCCGCATAAAGTATCTCATTACCGCCGATAAATTCTGCCTCGCAATAGGCAGAATCAAGGGTGGGCAGTGTCTTTATAAGTTCGCCCGAAGCAATATCATAAAACGCAAGCTCATAAGCATAGAATACCAAAAGCATATCTTCATTCGGCGATTTGAGTACCCTGAACGGCGCGGAGGGCAGGTTTATAGTATAATGCGGCTTAAAGCTGTCCGACATATCATATACCCCAAGTGCATTTGTAAGCGCAAGCTGCGCTTCGGCGGTATAAGGTATATCAAACACTTTTGGATCATCAATAAGCGCATCCGAAGCAAGGTCGACCGCTTTCCTAACGTCCCCGCGTAAAAGCGCCTCCGCCGAATCAGCCGCCAGAACATACGCCGCCTTTATTCGTTCGGTTTGCTTAAGACCAGTAAATACGGCGGCTCCTCCTATGATAAAAAGCATCGAAAAAAAAGACGCTGCGACAGCTAACTGCTTTTTTCTGCGCTTTGTACGTATGTCATTTTTCCAAAGGCTGTTTATCTCAGCCAGCATTTCCTCCGCTGAACCGAACCGCAGGTCAGGATTGGGCATCATTGCCTTTTTGACAATATCCGAGATCAGCGGACTTACCTCATTGTAAGGAAGAGGTTCAACCTGCTTTGCGTCCTTAGGAGGCTTTTTCCCGCTAAGGAGATGGTACATGGTTGCTCCAACGCTGTAAATATCGGAACGTGCGTCTGGAACAATGATTTTTTTTACAGATGATGAATAACTGCTGCCTTCTGCCGTATTATCCAAATTTCGCAAAAGCTGTGCGGTCTCATTTTCGGCAAGAACTGTTTTGTCATCGTCAGCCAACTCTGTTTTATCATCGTCTGTAAGAACAGTTTTTTCAATTTTATAATGCGTGTTTTTTCCGCCGAATGAATAATCTATTCCATAATGTTCAGGCGAAGAATATCCGTCACTTTTTCCTATAACAGTTTCAATCCCTATAGCCAAAGAAATGTTGAAATCTATCAAGCAGATGTTCTTATCGGGGCGTATCATTATATTGGCAGGTTTTACATCACTGTGTACGTATCCTTTGGGCGGTTTGCCGTGAATCGGCGCATGCAGGTACGCAAGCGCCTCCAAAAGCTGTTTTATCCAAAATATCACCTGCGCCTGCGGAAATTTAACCTCTCTTTTTAACATCTTATCAAGGCTTTCTCCGTCAACGAAATCCATAACGGTATATGAAGTATCGCCTTCAATAAAATAATCATATACCTGCGGGATATAAGTGTGATTAAGTTCTTTCAGAACATCGACTTCACGGCGCAGAAGCACAGCCCGTGTATTGACGCTTCGTTTGTCCGCTTTCAGAACGACTTTTTTTCCGAGACGCAGATGATTGGCAAGATAAACAACACCGCCGCCGCCTTTTCCCAGCTCTCCGATTATTTCATACGTTGAATCTATTATATCTGACATTACGATCACCTGCTAAATATTTTTAGGCCCGTATTCTTTTTCAAGACGTTTTTTCAGTTTCGATCCCGATAACAGAAAAAATACCGCAAACAAAGCTGCCGCCAAAAGTGAGACTGCCAGCAGGATCATACCCGCTCTCAATAATTCTTCACCGTATAGGTGCATTATTTTATCCTCCCTGTTACAATAAATATAGTCGGTAAATCCATGACAAGCCAGCCATGGTTTACACGCGCTCATACTTAAGATATAATGGAAGCAGTGATTGGACTGACGTAAGTATTTCTAAGCGCGGCTCCCCATCATTGCGAAAGACATTGTTTCAGATCGTCAGCGTTATTCTTCAGAAGCAGCCCG
>CAMWRN010000137.1 GCA_947176675.1 uncultured Clostridia bacterium
CTGGTAATGACAGTAGAACCCGGCTGCGGGGGACAGGGATGTATGTCCGATATGCCGGAAAAGATCGCCGAGGTAAAAAAACTGATTTCGGACAGGGGACTCGATATCCCCATAGAAGTGGACGGAGGAATAAACGGCGGCACTGCCGAGCTTGTGAAAAACGCGGGAGCGGACGTGCTTGTAGCAGGGTCGTATCTGTTTAAATCACAGGATATAGAAGCGGCTGTACACAGCTTGCTGGAATAAAAATACAAACGAGGTGTTTCTTCATTTTATGGAGTTGAAACGAAAACCCGAATTCAATGTAATGACGGACATGCTTATCGTGCTGCTTATAATGGCAGTCGTATCGGTGTACTATTACGGAATGAGGGCGGCGGCGGTAATTATCGTTACGGCGGCGGTAAGTGTTGCGGCGGATCTTGTCTGCCTGAAGCTGAGAAAGAAAGAGCGTGACAGGAAAGACTTGTCCGCACTGCTGACGGGTCTTACACTGGGACTGATGATGTCCGCGTCTGTTCCGTATCTTGAAGCTGCGGCTGCGGCGATTTTTGCGGCTGTTGCGGCTAAGCACGCTTTCGGAGGTCACGGCTGCGAAATATTCAATCCGGCTGCGGTGGGATTCCTGTTTGCGTCGTTGTGCTTTCCGGAAAATATGCTTACATATCCGCGGATATTTACCGATATACCCATGTCGTCGGTAGTTCCGTCGGATATTCTGACACAGTCCATGACGAAGACGTTTCTCGTTACGGGAACGTCATCTGTGTCGCTGATAGACGTTCTTGTGGGAAGGTTTACGGGTCCCATGGGGACAGGCTTTATTATAGTGCTTGCCGTTGCGGCTGTGTTTCTCATGATACGGCGTTCCATATCCGCGATAACATTTTTCACTGAGCTTGCGGTCATGAGTCTGTACGCGTTTATATGCTATGATTTTGATCCTATGTCCGTTTTGTACTTCTTTGCGGGAGGAATGACCCTTTTCGGAATGATTTTCCTTTCCTGCGACTACAGCGTTATTCCGAAAACGGCGAGTTCCCGCTTTTTGTACGGACTTGTCATAAGTATATGTTTGATAGTGTTCTGCCGGTATTCGGCAACTGAAAACGCCGTGGTCTACGCGGTAATAGTCTCGTCTCCCATAGGGATAGAGCTTGACAGACGCTCGCTTTCCTTTGCGGATATGCTTAAAAAGCGTAAGAGAAGAAAAGGAAAGGGTCTGTTAAATAGCAGGAACAAGCTTCTGGGAAGTATTAGCGAAACGCTGGAAATGCTTGACAATGATGATAAACGGGAGAGTTGATTGTGAGTAACGACAATAATAACAGTCTGAAGAAGATAATGCTGAACGGGTTGCTGAATAAAAATCCCATTCTGGTAAGCGGAATGGTGATCGCTCCCGTGATCGTGCTGGCGAATAATTTCAAGAACGCGGTAATGCTTGTCATTGCATTCTCGCTGATAACCTTTTTCACGCTGCTTGTGTCATCATTTGTGCCTAAGAGCATCGTCTACACGATAAGAATAATCCTCTATACGCTTATCGGCGCACTGGTTTATGTTCCGTCGGTAATACTGCTGAACTACTTCATGCCGGAGGGCGTGGAGGCTATCGGGATATTTTTCCCGCTGTTCATAACAAACAGTTTTATAGTTACCCGTTCGGAGTCTATATTCTTTTTGGAAACAAAAGGGAAAATGTTTCTGGACATAGTATTCTGTATACTCGGATATGACGCGGCAGTGCTAATATTTGCAGCGCTGAGGGAAATACTCGCTTCGGGAACTATCGGCGGGAAAATGACAGGAATGCCCGCGTCCTTCAGAGTATTTGAGCACCCTTTCGGCGGATTTATCATGCTGGGACTTTTTGCTGCTCTGTTCAGAAGTATTCTCCTTCTGATAAAGCGGGTGCGTCAGAAGTAGGAGGAATTTCTAATGGATATGCTGAAAAATATAATACTCACCGCATTTACAGCGGTGTTTGCGGAAAATATAATCTTTTCCGGAGCGCTTGGTACAAGTACGCTGATAATTGTGTCGAGAAACCGAAAAAACCTGTTAGGCTTCGGTTTGAGCGTTACCTATATAACCGCACTGATGAGCGTTATTACCTATTTTCTCAACAAAGCGCTGAGAATCGACGAAAACAGCTATATTTATACGCCGCTTGTGTATATAATAATTCTCGGAGCGGTGTATATCCTGACGCTGCTGTGCCTGTGGAGATTCGCTCCCGCAGTGTTCAGAAGAATGAAAAAGTATATACACATTTCCGCGTTCAACTGTGCTGTACTGGGGGCGCTGTTCCTTATCTCGGAACGGTGCGAGACTCTTGGCGAATATTTTATCCACGGTTTGGGGATCGGTCTTGGTTTTGTGCTTGCCGTGTATCTTACGGCAATAGTTTACGACAGGCTGTATTCGGAAAAAGCTCCTTACTCGTTCAGAGGATATCCGCTGCTTCTTATTTATATAGGGATACTCGGCATGGCTTTTTGGGGACTTTCCGGTCATACATTAAAATTTTGAAAGATTGAAGGGATGATAGGCAATGGACCGTCGCGGCAGAAAAATTTACCGTACTCGCGCAGGAAACCGTAAAAGAAGAGCGCAGAATTTTTTTAAAGTTCTGTTTATGCTGATAATTTTGGCGGCGCTGGTTTTTGTTGGATACAGCGTAGCGAAGCCTGTTTATAAGTATTTTTCTGAAAGAAGCGATAAGGATTCTTCGGAGGAGACTGTTCCGTGGACTCCGCCGGTCATGCCTGATGATACAGACAGTATGGGAGAAACGACTGACGTTCCGGATGAGACAAGCGGTGCGGCCGACGATACAGCGGCTGACGGCAATAAAATGGATTTTTCGGCTTATCAGCTTCCGGAGACGGCTCTTATTTCCGAGTCCGATCTTAAAGCAGCTTTGGAAAATGCAAAGGGAAGCGGCTACACGGCTGTTGTTGTCACACTGAAAGCAGAGGGCGGAAAAATCTACTACAAAACCAATTCACAGATGGCTCTCAGCGCGGAGGACGCAGTGGTCGGAAATATGTACGCTGGACAGATCGCAGGTATGATAAAGAATGCGGGATTTACGCCTATCGCAAAGATTAACCTTCTTGAGGATCACAACTGGTACGGAGAGTACAAAACAGGCGCGTACCGCTTTGAAGGCAGTACCTCCACATGGCTCGATGACTCTGCCGCAAACGGAGGAAAGCCTTGGCTGTCTCCCTTTGATACCGATACCCAGAGCTATGCGGCGTACCTTGCAAACGAGATTTCAGGCTCAAGCTTTGACTGTATTATTTTTGACGGTATTGTTTTCCCGAATTTCCGCAGTTCCGATCTTAACTATGTCGGCGCTATCGTTAAGGATCCGGAAAAGTACAAGACTCTTATAAGCATTACTGATATTGCCGCAAAGGCTGCGGAAGCAAACGGAGCGTCCGTAATGGCAACCGTTTCGGCAGGAGAGATAATCGGCGGAAAGTCCGATCTGTTCAAGCCTGCGGAGCTTACGGTGAAGACTGTTTCGGTGGAATACTTCCCGAGCGAGCTGGAAAATACCGCCTTGATAAACGGCGAGGAGATCGCGCTTTCGGAACTTACGGCGTATGATAAGGCGACTGTGGTCTTCGGCGAGATAAAACGTCTTGCAGGCGAGGATATGACAATAGTTCCCGCCGTAAGGCAGACAGATTTCTCTCAGGCTGATTTCAGCGAGACCATATCCGCTTTTATGGACTTGGGATTCAGTTCTTATATAATTCTCGGATAAAGGTTCGGCACAGGCAGGAATCAAACGGTGCTGCCTTTGGGATGAAATTTATGTGTTGGAATGTTTACAATTTTCTTTAAAATATTACAATTTACATTTTAGGCTTTACAACTGAGGAAATATGTGGTACACTTGCAGAAAGATTCGGCTAAAGGAGGCAGAGCATGGCTTATAATAAAGATACAGTCCCCGAAGAATCGGGAAAACGCAGAAAAAAGAAAAAACGCAAGGTCAATCCCATTAAAAGGACCTTGGCGGTCATAGGTACTACGATACTCTCGCTGGTGCTGATAGTTATTATAACAGGTTCGATAATTGCGGCGGCGCTGACGGTGTATGTGCTCCAGTTTGTGGATCAGGATCAGGTGGATATCTCTCTGTCCGATCTCGATCTGGACTATACGACGTTTATTTACGCTTATGACAAGAACGATTCGCTGGTTGAGCTTGCAAGCATAAGCCGCAATGCAGACAGAATCCCTGTCACAATTGATAAGATACCTCAGCACGTTCAGGACGCTTTCGTCTACACAGAGGACGAGCGTTTCTACGAGCATGCGGGCGTTGACTGGAAGCGTACCTTTACCGCGTTCCTTAACGAAATACTGCATTTTTTGGGCGGCAGACAGGGTGGTTCGACCATTACTCAGCAGCTTGTAAAGAATGTTACGGGTGACGACGACGCCAACTGGGACAGAAAAATGCGTGAGATATTCCGTGCGGCGCAGCTTGAAAAATACTGTACCAAAACGGATATCCTCGAAGCGTACCTCAACTATATCGGCTTCGGAGGAAGTACTGCCGGCATTCAGGCCGCTTCCCTCAAATACTTCGGCAAGGACGTTTCAGAGCTTTCTATCGCAGAAGGAGCGTGTCTTGCGGCAATACCTAAAAACCCCGAAAACTACAACCCCTTTGCGAGGGGCATAGTTGACAGTGATACGGACGAGTTCAAGACAGGTCTGGAGTGGAATCTGGAGCGTCAGCAGACCGTTTTGTGGCTGATGTACAAGAACGCCTGCATTTCTCAGAGAGAGTATGAGGAGGCTTGCGATGAGAAGATTGTTTTCCGCGACCCCAACGCTAAGGACGATGTTGATGAGGGTAATGGTATTCAGGACTGGTTTGTGGATATGGTCATCTATGATGTAATAACCGATTTTCAGGAGCTTTACGGAATAGAACAGGACGAAGCCAGCGACAAACTCTACAACGGCGGTTACAAGATATATACAACGGTTGATCTTGATATGCAGAAGGCTGTGGAGGCAAAGTATAAGGACTATACTACTTTCTCGGATACAGTTCTTGCAGATCCTCCCGAATCGGCATTCATCTGCATGGACTATACGGGAAATATCAAGGCGGTTGTGGGTGCGATTGGCGAAAAGGCAGGTTCCAATATTTGGAACAACGCTACCCGATCTAAGCGTTCTCCCGGTTCCTGCATAAAGCCTATAACATCTTACGGATATGGTTTGGAGTATGACTTCTTCACTTGGTCAACGGTGTTCATCAATAAACCTCTCGATAATGAGATCATTGACGAGGAAACAGGTTTGCCCCGTAAGTGGCCCTATAACTACAATTCCAAAAGCTGGGATTACGGCGGATATTTTACGTTCCAAGCTCTTCAGCGTTCGCTGAATACCGTTCCGGCTCAGCTTATAGAGCAGGAAACTCCGCAGGAGGTATTTGAATTCCTGCAAAACCGTTTCCAAATTACAACTCTTACAGCTGCCGATGCGGATATCGCTCCTCTTTCGGTAGGAGCGCTTACCGAGGGTCTTACTCTTAAAGAGCTTGTTGCGGCATATCAGGCGTTCGGAAACGGAGGAAAATACTACAGACCCACTTCCTATACGCAGGTCGTTGACGGAAAGGGCAAGGTGGTATTGCAGCACAAATATATGCCCATTCAGGCGATAAGCAGCGATACAGCCTATATTATGAACAAGCTTATGCAGACGGTAATCGAGGGTCCAAACGGAACCGGACGTGCCGCAAAGCTTGTCAATACACCGCTTATCGGTAAGACGGGTACGTCTCAGGACTGGCACGACCTGTCATTTGTTGGCTGTACTCCCGATTACGTTAGCGGAGTATGGTACGGTTATTCGACTCCGAAGCAGATTCCTACGGGAACTTACTATAGTTCATCTCAGGTGTGGAAAAATGTTTTCGGCGATATTGCCGAAGCGGAGGAGGGAAAAACTTTCCCGGAAAATAACGAGGTACAGGAGCTTTATTACTGCACTCAGACAGGCAAGCTTGCGGGAGCAAGGTGTCCCACAGGTTCGGTAGGATATTACAAAAAGACTTTTGTTCCTGAAATGTGTACCGAGGATCACAGCAAAAAGAAAGACGAGGGACAATCCTGATGGATTTAATTAGAATGGTCTGCCCGTGCCATTTTGGGCTGGAAAGCACGCTTAAATTTGAGATAACCAAAATAGGCGGGCATGATATCTCCGTATCGGATGGAAGAGTTGCTTTTTCCGGCGATTTCAGCACGCTTGTCAGGGCAAACCTTTGGCTTAGCACTGCGGAGCGGGTTCTGGTTCAATTGGCAGAATTTGACGCTCACAGCTTTGAAGATCTTTTTCAGGGCACAAAAAGCGCCTCCTTTGAGGATTTTATCGGTGCGGAGGACAGGTTTCCCGTAAAGGGATATTCCCTTAATTCTGATCTGCACAGTGTTCCAGACTGCCAGTCTATAATCAAAAAAGCCGCCGTGGAACGGTTAAAAAGCAAGTACGGCATAAGCTGCTTTGAGGAAACAGGTGCGCTGTATCAGATCAGATTCAGTATACTTAAAAAT
>CAMWRN010000138.1 GCA_947176675.1 uncultured Clostridia bacterium
CCTCAACACAAGCTTCGACTGGAACGGCAAGAAACAGCCCCTCACCTTTGCAACCGAGAACGACGGTCTCAACGGCACGGCAATGCTGCTGGGAACTATGGTTTCGGGAACGGCTTCCGTTTTTGCGGACGTGCGCACATACTGGAGTCCAGAAGCGGTTGAACGCGTTACAGGAATAAAGCCTGAGGGTAAAGCGTCGAACGGATTTATCCATCTGATAAATTCGGGAGCGGCGTCACTTGACGGTACGGGAATGGCTCAGGACGAAAACGGCGTACACCTTATGAAAAAATGGTGGGACATGACCGACAATGACATCGAAGCTGTCCTCGGAAAGGTTGACTGGTGTCCCGCAAACTTAGGATATTTCAGGGGCGGCGGATTTTCCTCACACTTCCGCACACAGGCTGAGATGCCCGTTACAATGATAAGACTGAACATTGTGGACGGTATTGGTCCCGTGCTTCAGATCGCGGAGGGCTACACGGTAGTTCTGCCTGACGAAATACACAAGCCTCTCGACGAGCGCACCGACAAGACATGGCCAACCACATGGTTCGTACCCAACCTGATTCCCGAAAAACCTGCGTTCAAGGACGTTTACTCGGTAATGGCAAACTGGGGTGCAAACCACGGCGCGTTCACCTACGGTCATGTGGGCAAGGATCTTATCACGCTTGCTTCAATGCTCCGCATACCCGTTGCTATGCACAACGTTCCCGAGGAAGAAATCTACCGTCCTCACGCATGGTCCGCTTTCGGAACGGCAGACCTTGAAGCCGCCGACTACAAAGCCTGTGAGACATACGGTCCGCTTTACAAGTAATATTTTTCTTGCAGCATAATATAAAAAACGACCTCTGTAAGGAGTGCGGAGGTCGTTTTTATATACACAAAACAATTGAGAAACTGCCGTTAATGACTCATGTTGCTACCGTAAGCGCACCCATGATCTTCCTTATTTCACCGACGCGCTTTGAAGTAACGGAACAGAAAATATCATCGTCAAAAAAGATCAAACCGTCGTCTATCCTTCTCACCGCGGACAGGTTAGCTATAGTCGAGGAACGGGTTATCTCAAATCTTCCGTCAAGGCGGTTTATCAGCTTGGAAATATCCGCGCGCATGGTGTCAGTGCCGTTTTTATGGTATATCGTGCAGCGGTGCTGCTGCTTGATGGTCTCAATATAGTATATATCGGAAAAGCTTATGATCTTCAGCGAGCCGTCGCCGCCGAAAGTCATTATACCGCCGCATACGGTGGTCACTCTGTCGTATATCTTCATAAGCACGCTCTCGAAGCGTTTTTCAAGACCCTCTCCCAAAGCGTTTATGTATCCGCATACGCCGGTTCCCGCATTAACAGATTCTGCCGCGTACTCTGCGGATTCGGACACTAAGCAGAATTTTACCCGTCTGTACGACTCGAATATTTCGGCAATGACCTTTTCCCGTTCGGGACAGTTATCAATGTCCATAATAACAAGATATCCTTTGTCGGGTTTAATAAGACCTTTAAGCTCCTCCGCACTGCGGGGCGACGATGTGTGCAGAGACATCAGCCGAAGCCGTCTGCGCATTATTATATCGTCGGTTATCCGCTTAAAGAAAACCTCCCTCTCCCCGATGCCGGAATAAATAATTACTTCCATTTTTCGGTTCCTTTCATTTGTATTGTAACGGCGCCGATATGTCAAGTATACATATGAAAGAGAGGTTAGGTTCAAATCTGTCACGAACAGGTCAAATTATGTCACAAATTCCCGAACGTTCGGTCACAGTACAAACGGGGACGCATTATCGGTCATCTGTGAAATTTCTGCACATACTGCCTGACGGGGTGCTATAATCGGGACAAGCTGATACGGAAACGCAGGACAGCCGCAAAGGAAAATTCCGCCCGATTAGGGCTTGACCGTAACTGAACTCCTGTCACGAAATACGTCCCGTATATCCGTCGGCATTACATAGATTATCTGCCGGAGACAAGGCTGCGGCAAACTCCGTCAGTGAAAAAGTCCCGCGCTGAAGCCGCAGGACAAACTCAAAACCGCCGCAGGGAAAGAGGTAATTTATTATGGCAAACACAGATCTTAAAATCAGAGTAAAGAGCAGGCTCGGCACTACTCAGCAGGTACTCCTTTATCAGGAAGCGGTTACTCTCAACGTTAAAAACTTCAAGATAGCGGCTTGGGAACACCAGTATATTGCTCCCGGTGCTCAGATGAGAGCATTGCTCCCTACCGATATATCTATCGGTTCTATGGAAGTTATCGGTCACGACGGCAAGATCATGACCAAGCTTCTCAATGTTGAGTACAACACCGCATGGGATATCTACAACAACGGAGGCGCCCTTGACATACGCAAGAGCAGCGAGCCGTTCCCTGAGGGAGACACTATCGAGATCCACAACAAGAACAAGGCTACCAGCGAGGCTGTTGTTGCAAAGAACGGCAAACCCCTGTTCGCGTGCAACGTTCGTCCCGGCTTCAAGGTAAACTTTGCTATCCACCCCAAGCTTTTCGTTGCTCTCAGTGATTTTGAGATCACCGATCCTTTCTTCGACGCGGCTACCATTTCCAGAAGACCCGTTGAGATCGAATACGAGGGTCAGCAGTACCTGACGATTATACTCTCCGAAAACGAAAGCACAGGCGAGGTAACAGTTGATTACAATTTTGACAAATTTGAGGAATAATTCCTCCGTAACCGTTCAGGACGTTATCTAAAGCTAAAGAGCGCAGAGATAAGCTTATCTCTGCGCTCTGAGTTTTTTCGGAACACATACCGCAGATATCCGCAGCAGTATTTTGATTCCAAAATTTAAAAATAATGTAACATTTTCCTGTAGATTGTAATTTAACTGTAAACTAAAAACCGTTGCAATCACTGCGGCAAAGGTGTATAATAAGCAATGTTAAAAGCTGAAGGCAAGGGGCTGGTAATATATGTACAATTACTGCGCGGTCATACCGTCGCTTGATCCCGACGAGCGCATACTCAGCATTGCAGGAAAACTCAGGGACAGAGGCTTCAAAAAAATAATCGCCGTAAACGACGGCAGCAAAACTGACGAGCTTTTTATCAAACTTCGTTACGAATACGGCTGCGACGTTCTCACCCACTGCATAAATTTCGGCAAGGGCAGAGGCATGAAAACCGCCATGAACCACTACATGAACGTCTATTCAGACTCCATGGACGGCATTGTTTTCGTGGACGGTGACGATCAGCATCACATTGACGACGTATGCGCCTGCTGCGATTGTCTTTCCGAAAATCCCGGCTGTCTGGTGTTGGGTTCGCGGGATTTTTCCGACCCTAACGTTCCGTCCAGAAGCCGCTTCGGAAACAAGACCACTTCACGTTTTTTCAAGCTTTTCTGCGGACTTTCCATCGGCGACACCCAAACGGGGCTGCGGGCAATGGGAAACAGTATCATACCGAAGTTCGCAGGGATAAGCGGCGAGCGTTTCGACTACGAGACCAATATGCTTTTGGAAACAAAAACGCTGGATATCCCCATAAAGGAGGTCCCGATAAAAACCATTTACATAGAGGACAATAAGCAGTCTCACTTTAATCCAATAAAGGATTCCATTGCCATTTACAAAACCATTTTAGGATATATTTCATCGTCACTGGGAGCGGCTGCCATTGATTTAGGTCTGTACTGGCTGCTTTCTGTACTTCTGGGAGGACTGGGCGGAAAGCTGCGTATTGCGCTGTCAACAGTGTTTGCGCGTATTGTGTCCTCGCTGTTCAACTACACCGTAAACAGCAAGGCGGTGTTCAGGTCATCGGAAAACCCGAAAAAAACAATTGTGAAATACTATATCCTGTGCCTACTCCAAACAGCGGCTTCCTATTGGGGAGTGTACGGTTTGTCGCTGATTTTCGGGCAGGAGCATACGGTGCTTATCAAGCTTCCGGTGGACTGCATACTGTTCCTGCTGAGCTTTAAGATACAACAGAACTGGGTGTTCAAAAAAAGTGCTGAAAAAAAGGGGTAATTATTATGAGCGGTACATCATCAGCCGCAAAAGTATTTCGTCTGGCCGGAAATATACTGGGACGCTTTTTCGCGCTCATCGGGGTGATACTTCTTGCCGCAGTTATAATGCTTGTGGGAGTATCCTACATTTTCTGCAAAGGTCCGTCGCCGCTGGCTTCGGACCTATTCGTGGTGACTATGATGGAAACAAGCGCGCTGAAATTCGTTCCTGCCATGTTCTTCTCGGACGAAGAGATCAAGGCGATACAGGCACGTAACTCAACTGTTGACACCTTTGAGATCACGGACGAATCCCTTATCGTGATACCAACCGCCGAGGAGATCGCCGCTGACAGCGAGCGTGAGCCTTTGGAAATAATCGACATTGCTGCTTCAACCTACAAGGGGAAGCTTATGATAGTCCGCGATCCGTCACGGGTGGTAATGGCTGTTCCTCCCGTTCTGGGTGCAAACGGCGAGGGCGTACAGATATCCAAAATGGTCGAGAGTGAAGGCGGCGTTGCGGGAATTAACGCAGGCGGCTTTATCGACGTGGGCGGCGTTGGCAACGGCGGCGAACCGCTCGGTATCGTTATCAAGGACGGCAAGCTTTGGTATGACGGCGGCTCGTCCATTGTTATCGGCTTCGATAAGGACGACAAGCTGATAGTTGGCTGGATGTCCGCTCAGGAGGCTATAGAAAAAAATATCCGCGATGCCTGCTCTTTCGGTCCCGTGTTCATCGTAAACGGCAAACGTGCCGATGTGGCGGGAACTGGCGGCGGACTCAATCCCCGCACCTGCATAGGTCAGACTGCCGACGGAAGCGTACTTCTGCTTACCATAGACGGCAGGCAGGCTACCAGCATCGGAGCTACCTACGAGGACTGCATAAACATTCTGGAGGAATACGGCGCGGTAAACGCTGCAAACCTTGACGGCGGCTCGTCCACGGTAATGTACTACAACGGCGAGGTGATCAACGTATCTGCGTCGGTATACGGTCCGAGAAAGCTTCCCACAGCGTTTGTGGTTCTTCCCGAAAAAACAGCTTCTTTGGAAGGGGGCGCGGAACAATGAACGGTACTGCCGAACATTTCGCAGAGGCTCCTGCGGAAACAAAGCCAAAGAAAAAAAGACACGTTTACTCTATAGTACTGCTGGGAATTTTCACCTTACTGATGTTTATGTCCACGCTTGTCTGGGATTTCACTTGGGAACAGCTTGAACTGTACGAAGCGGGTCATATAAGGCACGCCGAGGAAAAGCTTTCCGAGAAATTTCGTCTCAATCAAATCGACGTTATACTTGACGAAAAGTGTATTGAATACGACCTCTTCAACCGCCGCGAGGACTACATGACCTACATGCTTGACGTTTTCGGAAACGACTACACCTCCGCAAAAATAATAAAGGGCAGAACTTTGGAGGACGGTTCGGTACTGTACGACGTCCGGCTCGGAAACACAAAATTTGCGGAGTATGCTCTTTTCAAAAACGGCAACAACTGGAACTACACCTCCGCTGACCTTAACGATGAGCTTTTTGTTAAGACCCATTCGGTAAAGGTAGTCGTTCCCGAAAGCGCGGAGGTTCGTGCGAACGGAAGTATCCTGCCAGACGAATTTGTTTCCGATGAAGAATATACGATACACGATTTCGATGATCTGGACGACAAAAGTCTGATACCGCGTTTCACTGTGTACGACACGGGAGCGGTCTTTATCAGCGAGCCTGAGGTCAAGGTATACGGCGAAAGCGGAAACGAGCTTGTTATTTCCGAGGAAAAGAAAACGCTTCGCGCGCTTCCGGAACCGACGACGGAACAACTTGCGGAAATAAAGTCCGCAGCCGAGGAAGCCGCCATTGCCTACGCAATGTATATAACGCAGGACACGTCCTTTGAGCCGCTGAAAAAATATCTTGTGGAGGACTCTGAGCTGTACCGCAGGATAAAAGGCTTCTACCATGACTGGTACCGCGACCACACCACCACCTATGACAACGTGGTTTTCTCTGACATTGTGATGTACGACGAGGAGCACTTCACGCTGCACATCGAGTTTGATTACCATGTCAACATCGGATACCGCGTGAACGATTACGAAGTGGAGTATACTATGTCCATGATAAAGATAGACGGAGTCTGGAAGATAGCAGGAATGATAATGTAGACACGAACCGTATTGCAAAAAAATAAAAATCAGCGTTCCTTATTCGTACATTCGGAACGCTGATTTTTTCAATTTGCGGTTATATCCAAGGCGAAATATCCGTCACAAAAGCAAAGCTCCGGCTCGGAGGACTGCCGCCAATAGAGTTTGCTTTCGGTCATTTTATTCGCCTCGCTTTTTTACGGGCATCATCAAATCAAGCGTTACTTCCAGCTCGGTTTCGGGATCCCAGCCGTTATGAGCGTTGTATATCCAGTTAATGTGTTCTTCAAGGCTGCCGCCCATTATTTCCTCGTTTCCCCGCCAGTCGAAGTCGTACTTGTCGCTGTCGTGTACCCATTTCCACAAATCGTTCCAGCGGGAAAATTCGGGGAAATGAATGTTAAGCACGGCAAAAAGTCCTCCGTCAAAATGCTTTTTAGTAAGA
>CAMWRN010000139.1 GCA_947176675.1 uncultured Clostridia bacterium
TCTTTGAGAAGTCCCGCCGCCGAGTTCACTCTCGAAGCTTTCAGCGAATTGGAGCAAACAAGCTCCGCAAAGCCGCCGTATTTGTGGGCGGGGGTGAATTTTTGGGGCTTCATTTCCCAAAGCTCCACGTCCAGACCCGCTTTTGCAATCTGCCATGCTGCCTCGCAGCCTGCAAGTCCTGCGCCTATTACTGTAATTTTTTTATCGTTCAATTTTTATATTATCTCCCTTAAAATATCAATCGGCAATATACGACATATCGCTTATTTTTTTAATGATACACTTGCCGTCGTCATTTTCAAGCATAAGGCTCACGCCGCCTGCAAAACCAAAAATTTCCGCATTATTTAATGACTCAACTTCGAGACCGAGCCACATGGAATTAAACACGCTCAAAAGGTCTCCGTGAGAAACGATAATTATATTTTCGTCCTTGCTGTCAACTATTTCACGAAAAAACGGAAACAATCTGTTCCATTCGTCCCTGCGGCTTTCGGCGTCGGAAAACATTCTGTCGTCAATATTTTTTTCCTGACACTCGATATTTTCTCTCAGCCATTGAACTGATTTGCCGCAGCATTTTCCGAGATTGCGTTCTCTTAGCGCATTTGTCAGGACAGGCTTTATACCCATGCAATTACCTACTATATCTGCTGTTTGTGCCGCCCTTTTCAAATCGGAGGAATACATTACAAAATTACGGTCTTTAAATTCCGCCGAAAGCTTTCTGCCGATATTTTCGGCTTGCTTTTTCCCATATTCGGACAAATCCCAGTCCGTCCAAGAACCGACCATGCCGTTTGTATGGTGTACCGATTGGGTATGCTGTATAGTAATAACGGTTTTCATTCTGTCCCCCTTCCAACTCTATCAGATAATTTACTTTTCCTTTCTTATAGCCACCTCGTACCCGCAGCCCTCTTTCAGGCAGAACATCTTGCCGCCCTTTTTGAACAGAGTCGTGCCGTCGCCGCACTTGGGACATTTATCCGAAACAGGGGTATCCCACGTCATAAAATCGCAGTTGGGATTGTCCTCGCAGCCGAAGTATTTTTTGCCCTTTTTGGACTTTTTCTGCAATACCTTTTTATGGCATTTGGGGCAGACTCCTCCCGTGTCCTTGACGATACGCTTGGTGTTGGTACAGTCGGGGAAACCGCTGCACGCCAAAAATTTTCCGAAGCGTCCTATCTTTATGACCATTGGCTTGCCGCAGACCTCGCAGACCTCGTTCGTTTCCTCATCGGGGACTTTAACACGCTTGCCGTCCATAGCCTTTTCCGCCTTGGAAAGTGTGTCGGCAAAGTCTCCGTAAAAATCACCCAGAGTGTCCACCCAGTTCACATCTCCGACCTCTATACGGTCGAGGTTGCTTTCCATTTCTGCGGTAAATTTGGAATCCACAATATGCTTGAAATGCTGCTTCATAAGGTCGGTGGTAACTTCTCCCAGACCCGTGGGACGAAGCTGCTTTCCGTCACGCTCAACATAGAAGCGGTTCACGATAGTCGAAATGGTGGGGGCGTATGTGGACGGTCTGCCGATACCGTTTTCTTCCAGAGCCTTGATAAGGGTAGCCTCGGTATAGCGGGCGGGAGGCTGTGTGAAGTGCTGTTTTCCCTCTATATTTTTCAGCCTGAGAACGTCTCCGACTTCAATATTGGGGAGTACCTTGCCCTCCTCCTCGTTTTTGGATTCCTCGTACAGAACGGTAAAACCGTCGAATTTTACCGAAAATCCCGTCGCTCTGAAATTGCAGCCGTTAGCGTCGATATCAACGGAAACAGTGTTGAGAACAGCGTTTGCCATCTGGCTGGCAATAAACCTTTCCCATATAAGCTTGTAAAGCTTATACTGCTCCGTGGTAAGGCTTTCCTTTACCTTTTCGGGAGTAAGATCTGGCATAGAGGGTCTGATAGCTTCGTGAGCGTCCTGCGCACCTGATTTTGCCTTGTATACCTTCGGCGTTGTAGGCACATAGTTTTTTCCGTAAACCTTGCCGATATAGTCGTATGCCGCAACTCTCGCTTCGTCGGAAATACGCAGTGAGTCGGTTCTCATATAGGTGATAAGACCTACTGCGCCCATGCCCTCTATTTCCACGCCCTCGTAAAGGGTCTGGGCGGCTTTCATGGTCTTTGCAGCGGCAAATCCTAGCTTTTTGGAAGCCTCCTGCTGCATTGTGGAGGTTGTAAAGGGGGGAGCGGGAGACTTTCTTCTCACAGACTTTTTCACTTCGGTGACTTTATACTCTGCACCGTCGATCCTTGCAAGAACGGCGTCTGTTTCCTCCTTGGAGTGAAGCTCGGTTTTTTCTCCGTCGATTCCGACAAATGACGCGTCGAACTGCTTCTTTGACGAGGGAGCGGTCATTTTCGCATCGATCGACCAGTATTCCTCCGGCTTGAAGCTGTTGATCTGCTTTTCGCGGTCAACAATAAGCGACACTGCAACCGATTGAACACGTCCCGCGGAAAGTCCTCTGCGGACCTTTTTCCATAAGAACGGAGAAAGCTTGTAGCCCACGATCCTATCAAGGATACGTCTTGCCTGCTGGGCGTTTACGAGGTCTATATCTATGGAACGCGGAGCAGCCATACCGTTCTGCACACCCGTTTTGGTTATTTCGTTAAATGTCACTCGGTTTGTTGCGTCAACCGGAAGTCCCAGAAGCTGAGCAAGATGCCATGAAATAGCTTCGCCCTCGCGGTCGGGGTCGGTTGCGAGGTACACAAAATCGGACTTTGCCGCTTCATTTTTAAGACTTTCGATAAGCTCCTCTTTGCCCTTTATCTCGGTGTAAACAGGCTCGAAGCCGTTGTCCACGTCCACGCCCAGCTTTGATTTGGGCAAATCGCGGACGTGTCCCATCGAAGCCACGACCTCGTAGCCGTTTCCGAGATATTTTTTTATTGTTTTCGCCTTTGCGGGCGACTCGACAATTACAAGCTTTGACATTTGATCCTATCCTTTCAATCTATAAAAATAAATCTTTTATCAAAAATATAAAAAATATTAAAATCATTTTTTGTGACATTCAGCAAGCTGTATAGCTTTGTCCAGCGGCGGACATGACCGCTCCCTCAATTTCCAGATCTGTCAGGAGCATGAGCATATCGGAAATATCCATTCCGCACATTTCGGCAAGCTCGTCCGCAAGAAGCGGCTTTTCCGCCTCCTTCAACAGACCGTAGACCTTTGCTTCGTCTCCCTCCAGCGCAGAAGCGTCGTACTCCTGCACCTGCATATCAGCTTCATCATTTTCCGCAGCATACTCTTTTGTATCTTCCGTAAGAGGATCGATACGTGAAGCCTGTCTGTAAGCGCTGCTGCTTTTCCCATCCGGAAGATTTGCCGCAAGCGCCGCGCCCGCATTTGCTATTTTATGTCCGTAATTTTCGTAATATTCATACACGATATCTTTCACTCCGCACAGACAGACCGCACCGTCCCTTATGAGAGCAACGTTTCCGCCGTACCGCTTGTCGAACAGGTCGTGGGGAGCGAGGGCAAATATGTCCTTGCCTTGACTGAGAGCAAGGTTCGCCGTGATAAGTGCGCCGCTTTTAACGGAAGCTTCGGACACCACTGTACCGAGAGACAGTCCCGAAAGTATCCTGTTTCTTGCGGGGAACGAAGCCCTCGTTCCTCCCGCCTGCGGATAATATTCCGAAATAAACAGACCGTTTTGCTCTATTTCGCTGCGGTACTGAACATTCTCCCTTGGATAGTCCCTGTCGAAACCGCAGCCGAGAACTGCAATTGTTTTTCCTCCGCTCCTGACTGCGGACAGATTTGCGGTTATGTCGATACCCACTGCGAAGCCGCTTACAATAGTTATCCCGAAACTGCAAAGCTCCCGAACCAGAGCGGCTGTGACCCTTACGCTGTAGTCGGAGGGTTTTCTCGTTCCAACCACCGAAATGCTGAAATCGCTTTCGAGACAGTTCATATCGCCTCGGCAGAACAGCAGTGCAGGCGGGTTGTAGATAGACTTTAACCTTTCGGGATAAAGCTCGTCGTCATATGTAAGTATGTATATATTATGGCTTTCGCAGTAGCCTATAAGTTCGTTGATCTGCTCCGCCGACGTTCTTTCCGCAGATTTCCTTTCGCTTTCGGTAAGCAGCAATTTCCGCCTGTCACGGTCTTCCAGAGCGGCTCTTGCTTCGGCTGCCGAGGAAAAGTTGTTCATGATTTCCCATATACGGATGTTTCCGCAGCCGAGGCAGTTTACTGTCCAAAGCCAGTCAAAAACGTTTTGTCTTTCCATAATTCTCTCCTTTTAGAGGATAGACGTTAGGGGATAGAAAGAAGAGCTTTTGCTGTCTCCTGCTTCTATTCTCTAAACTCCATCTTCTATTTAACTAATTCCCACATTATGATCCCTGCGGCCATTGCCGCGTTCAGAGAATTGACCGAGCCGTGCATTTTTACGGTAAGCTTCTTATCGCACATTTCGGCCACCTCTTTCGGCAGACCGTTGCCCTCGTTGCCGATAAGCACGACTCCGCCGCGTGAAAAATCGCAGTCGGTAAGAGATATCGCGTCCGAGTCTATAACGGCAGCGAATGAGGGTACGCCGCGCTGTCCGAAAATTGGAAACACTTCGTCAAAGCCAACCTCGTAAACACCCAGACGGAACAAACTTCCCATTGTGGAGCGGACGGTCTTGGGGTTGTACAGGTCACAGCATTCCGCAAGGAATACCGCGTCTACGCCCATTGCATCGGCAGTGCGGACTATCGTCCCCAAATTGCCCGGGTCCTGAACTCTGTGGAGCAGGATATATCTGCCCCCACTTTTAATTGTATCAGAAACCGACAGTTTGTCAAGACATTTACAAACGGCAAAGATACCCTGTGAATTATCGGTTGAGGACATTTTTTAGCCTATTCCGTCGGGAATAAGAAAAACCTCTGTTTCCGCTTTTCCATCAGAGCCTTGGGAAAACTCCAAAGCTTCACGCAGAATAGCTGTCTCCCCGCGTAAAATTTTTTCAAGGCAGCTTTCTGTAACGAAAACAGTTTGAAGCTTAGCATTTTCAGCAATTGCGTCTGCGACCAAGCGCGTTCCCTCGAGGGTGAACAGACCGCTTTCACGGCGGTGCTTTTTGCCGCTTGTAAGCTTTCGGTACAGTTTGATTTTCGGATTGTCCGCTGACGTTATTTCAAGCATAGTTACCGCCTTTCCGCCTGTTTTATCATGCGCATATTAGCGCAAAAAGTCAGAAGCAAAAATCGCTTCTGACCTTTAAACCTTTTAGTTAAGAGCTGCCTTCGCCTTTTCGGTAAGAGCCGTAAAGCCCGCAGCGTCGGTTAGTGCAATCTCGGAAAGCATTTTTCTGTTGAGAGTCACTCCCGCCTTTTTGAGACCGTTCATGAATGTGGAATAATTCATGCCGTTCATCTTGCAGGCAGCGGAAATTCTTGTAATCCAGAGCTTTCTGAAATCACGCTTTTTGAGGCGTCTGCCTATATAAGCGTAATTGCCGGATTTCATAACGGCTTCTTTAGCCATCTTAAAGTGCTTGCTCTTTGCGCCCCAGTAACCTTTAGCAAGCTTTAACGTTTTATTTCTTCTCTTGCGAGTAGCCATTGCTCCCTTAACACGAGCCATAATCTTTTACCTCCGTTTAATTAGTTTGTTTCGCGCGTCAGTTCCGCGCCTTAGCTCTTCTTATTTATAAGGTATGAGCTGCTTTACAGTCGCTGTGTTTGCGGAGCCTGTGTAGCCTGCCGCTCTGTTGATCCTCTTGCGCTTTGTGGCTTTCTGTGTGAGCCTGTGGCGTCTGTTGGTCTTCTGGTATTTTACCATACCGTTCTTGGTGAGCTTAAAACGCTTTTTAGCGCCCGAATGTGTCTTCTGCTTTGGCATAATATATCCTCCTTTAATTTAGACGGAACCCCGTCCCTGATCCCTAATACCCGATTAAAAGTGTGAACAGATTTATTCGATATTAGTATGACATTTATTTTGAAGCCTTAGGAGAAACGAACATCACAAGAGCGCGTCCCTCCATTTTGCCCGGCTTTTCAACTGTGCCTACCTCGGAGCATGCCTCCTTGAACTTTTCAAGAAGCTCCTCTCCCAGATGCGGGTGAGCGATCGCACGCTTTTTGAAACGCACCGACACTTTCAGCTTGTCTCCCGCCTTCAGGAATTTTACCGCCTGATTCACCTTTGTGTTGAAGTCGTTTGTGTCGATAGTGGAGAACATCCGGATCTCCTTGACCTCAACGATCTTCTGATTTTTCCTTGCTTCCTTTTCGCGCTTGCTCTGCTCGAAAACGTACTTGCCGTAATCCATGATCTTGCACACGGGCGGGGTTGCCTGCGGAGCTATCTTGACCAGATCCAGCTCCTTTTCCTCCGCGAGCCTTAGCGCGTCCTTGGAAGACATGACCCCGAGCTGCGAACCGTCGCTGCCGATCAGTCTGACTTCCTTATCCCTGATTTCTTCGTTGATCTGAACCTCTTTGCTGTTGCTGCCTATGATAAGCACCCCCAAATAATAAAAATGAGCGGAAACAGAACCGTTCCGCTCATACGAAAAATCACAACCTAACCGTACGCCCCATAAAATGACGTAC